>JAPDPT010000012.1 GCA_034506315.1 candidate division KSB1 bacterium
GAGGGATTGAATGCGCAACCCCTACAGGCGGACGGACGTTTTTCGCTGTCGGCACGAGAGCCACGCACGTTTCGGCTACGCGGTCTCGGCTTATCATGTCCTGCGGAGCAAACAGTGCTTCCCGCATGGCTGCGTTTCTTACCGGTGGTTCTGCCATCGCTTTGCAAAGGGCAACAGCTGCGTGCGCGGGTTCCACCACGTCGGTAGGCTCTGTGTGGGTTGCACGTACTACCGCGATACGCGCACGCACTATCAGCCGGAGGTAATGCTTCCGCCCGAACAATTCCGGGATTTTCTCGAACAGGTGGAGGAGTTTGAGGACTGGTTCGCCGAGCATCGCTACGATCGCCTCGACGTGTTGGCTTCGGTGAGCTGGGTGCGCCCACAGCTACGAAAGGTCTACGAGAAAAGCGGATCGCACCTCCTGCAGGCAGGTTTCCTGGTTCGCCTGCACGGGGTCTACCTTGGCGTTACGGCGTTCGAGGACCCGATCTACCTTCATCTTTCGGCGCATCAGCAGAAACGGCTGGCGCTTTGCCCAGGGGATACGGTGGAGCTCCGCGCGACCCCGGCGCTGCGCGGAAGCCAATTGTTCCTGACAGGTCTCTCGCAGGTTTCGGTTGTGGGCCGAGACGAGGGCGCCCTGGCAGGGCCTGATGGCGATGAGGCATTGGTGAAGAGACTTGTAGCTACCCCCATCCCTCCGGGAGCGGAACGCTGCCTTTCCTGTACCCGGGCGGTCCTGGTCGACGTCGAGTTTCGCGGCGTGCGCGCTCGTGGCCCTGCTCGCGAGCTCTATTGCCTGGAGGGAGTCCAGGAGCATGCCCTCTGCATCGTCCCGGTGTTGGATCGTCTGCAGGATGAGCTATTCGGTCTGGAGGAATGCGGCGAAGGTGATGTCTTGAGGTAGGCAGGCAGGAGCGGACAGGAGATGGCGAAAATCACCAAACGGTCGGAAGACTATTCCCGCTGGTACACGGACGTAATCATGCAGGCGGAGCTGGCCGACTACGCCCCGGTCAAGGGCTGCATGGTGATCCGGCCCAACGGCTACGCTATCTGGGAGAAGATTCAGAGTGTTCTCGATCGCATGTTCAAAGAGACTGGGCACCGGAACGCTTACTTCCCGCTTTTTATCCCCGAAAGCTTCATGCGCAAGGAGGCTGAGCACGTGGAGGGCTTCGCCCCGGAGTGCGCTGTGGTTACCCACGGCGGCGGGAAGAAACTCGAAGAGCCTCTTTACGTGCGCCCAACCTCTGAGACGATCATCTGGGCCATGTACAAGGACTGGATCCAGTCCTACCGCGATCTGCCCTTGCTGATTAATCAGTGGTGCAACGTGGTGCGCTGGGAGATGCGCACCCGACTTTTCCTCCGTACCACGGAGTTTCTCTGGCAGGAAGGACATACGGCGCACGCCACCGAGCAGGAGGCGGAGGAAGAGGCCCGGAAGATCCTCGAGATCTACCGTACGTTCGCCGAGGAATACATGGCTATGCCTGTAATCCCCGGCCAGAAGACGGAAAAAGAGAAATTCGCCGGTGCCCTCCGGACCTATACGATCGAAGCAATGATGCAGGATCGCCGGGCACTCCAGGCCGGGACCTCCCATAATCTGGGACAAAACTTCGCCCGTGCTTTCGATGTGAAGTACCAGGACGAGAAAGGAGAGCTCCAGTACGTTTGGGCCACAAGCTGGGGGGTGTCGACACGGCTGATCGGCGCCCTGATCATGACCCACAGCGATGACCAAGGTCTGGTGCTCCCCCCGCGACTCGCGACCCTCGAAGTTGTAGTGGTCCCCATCTGGAAGGGGGAAGAGGAGATGGCGCAGCTCAAGGAGCTCGCTCATCGTCTTACCGAGTCGTGGAAGGGTAAACTGAGCTTTTTCGTGGATGACCGGGAGGGGTACCGTCCGGGCTGGAAATTCAACGAGTGGGAATCCAAGGGGGTGCCTGTGCGGGTGGAACTTGGGCCGCGCGACGCTCAAAGGGGAGAGGCGACCCTCGTCCGCCGAGATACGGGGGCCAAGCTCACCGTCCCACAGGATCGGTTGCTGGACGAGATTAAGAAGCTGCTGGAAGAGATCCAGCAGTCCCTTTTCCGCAGAGCGCTCGAGTTCCGGCAGAAGTACACCTTTGTGGTCGATGACTACGACGAGTTCAAGGAGAAGATCGAGGATCCGGGCGGCTTCTTTATGATCCATTGGTGTGGAGATCGGGCCTGCGAGGACCGGCTGCAGGAGGAAACCAAGGCTACGATCCGGTGCATTCCTTTCGACAGAGTCGAAGAGCAGGGCCGGTGTCTCCTTTGCGGTGGCCCGTCAAGCGGGAGGGTGGTAGCTGCGAAGGCATACTGAACCTTCCCCAGGTTTCGGACCTCGGCGGAGTCTGGATCCCCTCCAACACACAGGGGTCGCGTCGCGGGTGAGGTTTGCGGGTCAGGAATAAGGGGCGGAGCTTTGGAAGAGAACCTTGCGTCGTTCTTCCGAGCGATCAGCGACGTCGTCTGGGGTCCCCCAATGTTGGTCCTGCTCGTGGGGACGGGGGTGTACCTCACCATTCGCCTGCGCGCGCTGCAGATCCGTGGCCTGTGGTATTCCCTCTGGCTGGCCCTGGTGAAGAGAAAAGAAGACAGCCCCGCCGCCGGGGATATCAGCCATTTCCAGGCTCTGATGACGGCGCTTGCAGCAACGGTCGGTACAGGGAACATCGCGGGGGTGGCCACCGCCATTGCCGCAGGTGGACCCGGGGCCCTTTTCTGGATGTGGATTACAGGGCTGTTCGGAATGGCCACCAAGTACTCGGAGGCAGTGCTGGCTGTCAAGTACCGTCAGCAAGACCGGTTCGGCACCATGAGCGGGGGCCCGATGTACTACATCTCGCGCGGGCTTGGACTGCCCTGGCTCGGTACCCTGTTTGCTCTTTTCGCCGCCGTCTCGGCCTTTGGGATCGGCAACATCGTGCAATCCAATTCTGTGGCTGACTCGGTATCCTTCCTCACGGGAGGACTGGACCGTTGGATTACGGGCCTGCTGATGGCTATTGCGACTGGCCTCGTCCTTCTGGGCGGGATCCGCAGTATTGCTCGCACGGCGAGTCTTCTGGTGCCCCTAATGATCGTGCTCTACGTCGGAAGCGCGCTCGTGGTCCTGGCGATCAAGGTCACCTTCGTACCGGAAGCTCTGCGGCTGGTGTTCCAGGGCGCCTTCACCGGAACGGCCGCGATCGGCGGGTTTGCGGGAGCGGCGGTGCGGGATGCGATCCGATGGGGTGTGGCCAGGGGTGTCTTTTCGAACGAAAGCGGACTGGGCAGCTCGCCTATTGCAGCGGCGGCTGCCCAAACGAGAAACCCCGTGAACCAGGCCCTCGTGTCGATGACCCAAACATTCATCGACACGATCGTGGTCTGCAGCCTTACGGGACTTGTGATCATTACCACCGGGATGTGGTCGAGCGGGTACAATGGGGCGGAGCTCACGGCGCGCGCCTTCAACGCGGCGCTGGGAGGAAGTTGGGGCAGCGTGGTCGTGGCCGTTGGGTTGGCCCTTTTCGCCTACTCGACCATTCTGGGCTGGAGCTATTACGGTGAAAAATCCGTGGAGTATCTGCTGGGCGAGGCCGCGGTACGGCCCTACCGCATCGCTTTCACCGTCTTCGTGTTCATTGGGGCGGTGATCCGGAAGCTGGAACTCGTGTGGAACTTTGCGGACGTAATGAACGGCCTTATGGCTCTTCCGAACCTGATCGGGCTCCTGGGCTTGGCAGGGGTGGTTGTAGCCGAGACCTCTCGTTACTATCCAGGGCCGGGCGTGCCGAAGCTTGGGATCACAGCGGAGGAGATCCCTGAACTGTCCCAGCGCAGGCCGTGAGGCGAAGGAGCTGTGGCCGATATCTGTCCAACCCGGTACCCTTTCCCCTGCTCTCTTGGACCGACGGGGAGGGTGGCTGTTCGTAGGAGGTGAGGATTGATGCCCGGAGATCGCTCCAAGGAGCGTATCGAGATTGAGGTGCCGTCCAAGGCGCTGTGCATCCAGCACGCACATTGTCCCCAGGGCTGTGACCTCATGGATCCCAACGTGAAGATCGGAGGTTACGCCTCGGTCCGCGTGCGGGCTCGATACCGGGACCAGGAAGGGGATATTTTCCTGGATCCGCGGTATGGGAGCTTTGAGAACATCAGTGAGGTCGCGGTCCCGGACGGTGAGATCGCTGAATTCTTCTGTCCCCATTGCGGGATCAGCCTGCGGGATGAACACCAGCGGTGCAAAGTGTGCTCGGCGCCGATGTTTGCCCTTTCCCTACCGCGGGGCGGCATTATCGAGGGTTGTCTCCGCAAGGGCTGCTTCGAGCACGTTCTCAGGATCGTAAGCGGAGAGGAACTTCTCGGGCGCCTTTTCGAGAACGACACCCTCTCCACGTACCTTTGAGCAGGTAGAACCCGTGGCACAGGGAGGAACAGAGTCGACGTTCCGGGTGGGCTACGTCGCCATCCTGGGGCGCCCGAACGTGGGCAAGTCCACCCTGATGAATGCCTTGTTGGGGCAAAAGCTCTCCATCGTTTCCCCGAAGCCTCAAACCACACGGCACCGCATTCTGGGAATCCTGAGCGGCAGGGACTACCAGATCGTATTCTTCGATACGCCCGGCCTCCTCGATCCTCGATACAAGCTGCAAGAGATGATGCTGAAGAGCGCGGAGAGGGCAGCCCAGGACGCCGATGAACTGCTTTTCCTGATCGAGGCCCTCCCGGAATCCCATGAGCTGGATTTCCAGTGGATCGAGCGTCTTAACGTTCAGCAGAAGCCTGCTGTTCTGGCCATCAATAAGATCGATCTGGTGGCGAAGGATCTGCTCCTGCCCCTGATCGACGAGTGCCAGAAGCGCTACAATTTCCAGGAAATCGTGCCTATCTCCGCCCTGAAGCAGGACGGAATCGACATCCTCCGGGACGTCCTTGTCCGCTATCTTCCCACAGGCCCCCCGCTCTATCCGCAGGACATGCTCACAGACCATCCCGAGCGCTTCTTCGTAGCCGAGATCATTCGGGAGAAGATCTTCCGGAGGTACGGCGAGGAGATTCCCTACTCCACCACGGTAGTCATCGACGAATTTAAGGAGCGCCCAGGGGCGAAGGACTACATCCGCGCTTCGATCTACGTAGAGAAGCCGAGCCAGCGCAAGATACTGATCGGGAAGCGCGGCGAAGCGCTGAAGAGAATCGGTCAGGAGGCAAGGGAGGAGATCGAGGCCTTCCTCGGCCGGCCGGTGTTCCTGGAGCTCTGGGTAGGTGTGATGGAGAAGTGGCGGCAACGCGAGCCGATCCTCCGCCAGCTCGGGTATCAGCCGTAAGCAGAGACCCGCACTCGCCTCCTTGCCCGTTCCTTGCCCCGGCAAGCTCGAGGGAGGCACAAGAGTGGGTGGTCGCGTTTTACCCCGGAGGCACCACTGAGGCGAAGATTGGTCCGATGCCAGGCACGTGATCCGTACGGTACAAGGGACTGGGGGGACCGTTCCGAACCCGGGAGGCTTGCGGAGGGAGGCGGAAGAGTCCCTCTGATGCGGCGGATCCTCGGCCGCCCGAGCCGGCACGTCCACCCGCTGCTTAGCGCAGTTCTGCTCGTCGTCCTGATCGGCTGTGCTCCGGTTCCACGCTTTCAGAGAAGTGAGCCTTTCATCTCGATCGGAGTCGCTACCGGAGTCCGAACGCTCGCTGTGCGCCTGACGCGTCCCGCTAGCCTTTTCGTGGACGGAGAGGACCGGGGTTTGCTTCCGGAGGGAGACTACCGGGTCCGACTGCAGGCGGGCTCTGGCCAGACCAAGCCAGAGGCTGCCTCGCACGCGGGGGGAGCGGTGTGGATTATCCTTCAGGACGGGCGAGGAAAAACGGTGGCGCAAGCCGGGCAGGCCCTTTCCGTGAGGAACGGGGATTTGCTTCTTCTCGACCGTGTAGGGCGGCATGAGCGGGAGCGCGTCTATCCCGGCCGGGTGGATTTCGTCCTCTGGCGCGGGGGGATTGTGGTCGTGAATCGTCTCCCGCTGGAGGACTACGTGCGCGGCGTCCTCTTGGCCGAGATTTCCCCCAAGTCGCCGCCCGAGGCCCTCAAGGCCCAGGCCGTTGCCGTTCGCAGTTTGGCGCTGTCTCAACGGCGTCTGGCCCATACGGGAGCCCCCTTCGAATTGTGCGCCGAGTGGCATTGTCAGGTGTATCGGGGGGTTCCGCCGGACAAGACGCCCGTGGACGAGGCCATTCGCGCTACGCGCGGTCTGGTGCTTCTCCACGGCGGAAGGGTGATCCAGGCCCTCTACAGTGCCAATTGCGGTGGGCATACGGAGACGGCTTCTCGCCTCTGGCGAGGCTCAGGCCTGCGCTACCTGCGGGGTGTGCTGGACGGTCCGCAGAACGTAGACCCGGACCTGGCCCAGGAGCGGATTCTCGATCCGTGGGTTCGCGGCAAGCCTGAAGTCTTCTGCAAGAACGCCCCCCGTGG
Organism: candidate division KSB1 bacterium; assembly: GCA_034506315.1. Classification (GTDB taxonomy): domain Bacteria; phylum Zhuqueibacterota; class Zhuqueibacteria; order Oleimicrobiales; family Geothermoviventaceae; genus Zestofontihabitans. Next base: position 6,491 of record JAPDPT010000012.1, read on the forward strand.
GCGCTTCCGGTGGGTGCGGGTCGTCAAAGCCCAGAACCTCAGTGCGCGGTTGGAACGGTTGTCTGGATCTCCCGTGGGCGACGTAAAGGACGTCGTGGTGATGCGTCGGGGGACGTCGGGCAGGGCTGTGCGCGTGCGCGTGGTGGGAACTGCTCGCGAGCTCACGCTGGACGGCGAGCTTCGCATCCGGCATTGGCTAACGGAGCCCGGCCTCCCGAGCTCGTGTTTCGTGGTGGAAAAGCGTGAGAATGGGGCCGAGCGAGAATTTGTTTTTCGAGGGGCAGGCTATGGGCACGGCGTCGGGATGTGCCAGGATGGCGCCGTGGCCATGGCCAAACTTGGCTATCGTTATTGGGAGATTCTGCAACACTACTACTCCGACGCCCAGCTCATCCAGCTCTACTGAAAGAGGATCTCAGTCGGTGATGGCCCCGTCGTCGCCACCTAAAGATTCGCGCCAGCGTGTCTGTGTCGTCTTCGTGGACGGCCTGGGAGTGGGGCAGAGGGATCCGAGGAGGAACCCGCTGGCGGCTGCCCAGTCGCAGTTGCTTGCCCTCTACGAGGACGAGCTGCCCTGTAAAGAGCTCCCTCTTGGGGGGATTGCCGTTGGACTCGACGCCTCGCTCAGTGTGGCTGGGATTCCCCAGAGCGCCACCGGGCAGACGGCCCTTTTCGCCGGGGTAAACGCTGCACGGTTGCTTGGTTCTCACTACCCCGGTTTCCCGAATCGAATCCTTCGCCGGGTTCTTTTCGAGCGCTCTCTGTTGCGCGTCGCGCGGCAGAAAGGAATTCGCGCCGCCTTCGTAAATGCGTACACGCGCCTGGCCGATGGCAAATCGTTCGAGGATCTGCTACCCCGAGTTTCGGCCTCGACTATGGCCTGCCTCAGCGCCGGCCAGCCTTTCCGGACCCTCGACGACCTGCGCGCGAAGCGGGCGGTCTATCAGGACTTCACCAACCGCCAGCTTGTGGAGAGGGGCCACGATGTGCCCATCTGGAGCCCGAAAGAAGCGGGGGCCGTTCTGGCTGAGGTTTCCGCAGGCCTAGATCTCTGCTTGTACGAGTTCTTCCGAACAGACCGGGTGGGGCACAAGCAGGACCTGGAGAGGGCCGAAGGGGTCATCTTCGAGCTCGAGGAATTCCTGAGCTCTTTCCTGAAGCACGTGGACTTGCATTCGCAGCTCGTCCTGGTGGTCAGTGATCATGGCAATGTCGAGGACATTACGTTCGGCGGACACACCGCAAACCGCGCGTTCGCTGCAGGCTGGGGAGACGGGGCTCGTGAGCTGGTATTGGGCTGGCGGTCGCTTCTGGACTTTTACCCGGGATTACTTCGCCACTTCGGGATTAACCCACAACCCTGGATGAGCGGAAGTGCGGAAGAGGGGGAAATTTCCCCTTGACACTTGGGGGTGAAATTGGTAAAATAAGGCGACCTTAGATGGATGGGTCCTGTCGTCCCAGTCATTGCTGTCAAGGGGGCCGAGGGCAGTGGCGAGGGCGCCAGGGAACGCCTGCTGGCCTGAGCCAGAGCGGAGGTTCCCATGTTGGTGGCGGTCAAAGTCGAGCGGGTGACTCTCGATACCTCCACGAACCGCTTCGTCGTGATCCTCAAGGATGAGGTTCACGGGCGCTGGTTGCCTATCGTGGTGGGATCGACCGAGGCCCAGGCGATCGCGCTCCAGCTCGAGAAGATCACACCGCCGCGTCCTCTCACGCACGACCTTATGAAGAACCTCCTTTCGACCCTCGATGTCCAGGTGACGCGTGTGATCGTCAATGACCTGCGGGAGAATACGTACTACGCGCTGATCTCGCTCAAGGTCAATGGCGACCAGAAGGAGATTGACGCCAGGCCGAGCGACGCAATCGCCCTGGCCCTCCGGATGCACGCCCCCATCTTCGTCGACGAAGAGGTGATGAGGAAAGCGGCGGTTGTAGAGCAAAGAGAGCAACCCGAGATGCATCACGTGACTGAGGAAGAACACGAGGAGAAGGAAGAAGAGTTATCATTGGCCGATAAGCTCGAGCAGCTCAATGTGGAGCTGCGAAAGGCGATCCGGGACGAGCGCTACGAGGACGCCGCTCGATTGCGAGACCAGATCAATGAGCTGCGCAAGCTACGAGAAAAGCAAGAATAGGGATCGATTCCGTGTGCCGGCCCTTGGGCCCGCGCGACCATGCGCGGGCTTTTTTGTTTCCGCGCTCAGTCGAAGCGCGGGAGGTTTCAGACAACGAGGACTCTCTGGTCAGTGACCGTGCAGTGAGGGAGGCCCGTGTCCAAGGGACTAATTCTGGTTGTGGAAGACGAGCCTGATATCCTGGGGCTCATTGAGTACAACCTGAAGAAGCATGGCTACGAGGTGCGCCAAGCGGCGTCTGGCGAGGAGGCACTGGAGGTAGCGAGGACCAACCCGCCGGACCTCGTCGTGCTGGATCTTATGCTGCCAGGTCTGGACGGAATCGACGTCTGCAAAGCTCTCCGAACAGACCCATCCACTGCGGCTGTACCGATTCTTATGCTCACGGCAAGGGACCAGGAGGCTGACATCGTCACCGGTCTGGAGGTAGGGGCCGATGACTACATGACGAAGCCCTTCAGCGTAAGGGTGCTCCTGGCGCGCGTGAAAGCTCTTCTTCGCCGGCGCCGTCTGGCGGAAGGAACCGCCAAGAAGCCCCTCCGCTTTGGCGAGCTTCTCATCGACCCGGAGCGCTTCGAGGTCCGCGCGGGACCGGAGAAACTGGCCCTCACCCGCTCCGAGTTTGAGCTCCTCCATTTTCTCGCCAGCAGGCCGGGAAGGGTATTCACCCGAGACCAGATCATCCAAGCGATCCACGGGGATAACTACGTTGTGACCGATCGGACGGTCGACGTACTGGTAGCTGGGGTGCGCAAGAAGCTGGGCGCGCACGGCGCCAGGATTGAAACCGTACGTGGCGTGGGCTATCGGTTTCGGGAGCCAGAAGAGTGAGCGGAGGGCGTCTGTTCTGGCGGATTTACCGCTCCTCGGTGCTTGTCGCAGGGGCGGCGGTTCTCGTGCTCGTGCTTGTCGCTGGGGAGGGAGTGCGGCGCTTCGAGGTGCGGAGAACCTCCGCAGAGCTGGAGCGTCTTGGCCGCCTGGTGCGCTTTCAGCTCGCAGAGGTCATGGAAAGCGATCCGGCGGCGGTGGACAGCCTGTGCCAGCAGCTTGCGGCCGTTGTTGGCGCACGAATCACCGCAATTCTCCCTGATGGCGTGGTCATCGGGGACTCCGACGAGGATCCGCGGCAGATGGACAACCACGCGGATCGCCCTGAGGTACGGGCGGCTCTTCAGGGAAGGGTAGGACGATCCTTGAGATACAGCCACACCGTAAAGAGGGACCTAGCGTACGTGGCGTTACCCGTGTTCAGCGATGAGCAGCTTGTAGGCGTGGTGCGCGTGGCAATCCCTACCCGATCTCTGGCCGAGGCCGTGAGGCCTGTGCGCCATAGGCTTCTCCTCGTTGCTGCGGCCGTTCTGGCTATTTCTGCGGGCGTCTCCCTGGTCACGGCAAAGCGGATCAGCCGTCCCATCGAGCGGATGCGAGAAGCGGCGCAGCGCCTGGCCCATGGTCGGTGGGCCGGACCTCTGGTTCCCGAGGGGCCAACGGAGCTCCAATCGTTGGCCGAGTCCTTGAACGATATGGCCACGCAACTTGCCCAGAGACTCCACGAGCTCTCGGATCACGGTCGTCGCTTGGAGACCATCCTCACGGGAATGGCAGAAGGCATCATCGCCGTCGATGCGGACGGGAAGGTGATCCTGGTTAATCCCTCTGCGAGTCGCATCCTGGGGTCCCCGCAGGGCCTGGCAGGCAAGAGCCTGAGTGAATTCTGTCGCGACCCCAATCTCAACCTCCTTGTGCGCGAGGCGATCGAACAGGGGGGCCCGGTCAGCGGAGAGCTGACCATCCCGCCGGGTGGGCAACGGGTCGTCTCGGCCCGCGCGGCCCCTGTGCGATCGAGGAAGGGTAATGTACTGGGTGCTGTGATCGTGCTCCAAGATATCACCGAGGTGCGACGTCTGGAGAAGATGCGACGGGACTTTGTGGCCAACGTTGCCCATGAGCTCCGAACCCCCATTACTTCGATTCTCGGGTACACGGAGACCCTCCTCTCGGGCGAGGTAGGTGACGGTGAAACGGTGAGCTACTTCCTCCGCGTGATCTACCGGCAGGCGGAGCGGCTACGCGCCATCGTCGATGACCTGCTGCTCCTCGCGCGACTGGACGCACCCGAGAGCAAGAGGGCCATCCACCTCGAGGCGACCGACGTGCGTCGTGTGGTGGAAGAGGCGATCGAGGTCTGCCAGCCCACGGCGGCCGGAAAAGGGATGCGCGTCGACCTCGAATGTCCAGCCGGTCTCGAGGTAATGGCGAACGCCCCTCTATTGGTCCAGGCCGTCGTGAACCTCCTGGACAACGCGATCAAGTACAGCGATCCGGGTAAGGTTGTCACCGTGAGGGCAGTCCGCGAGCCCGGTGCAGTGGTAATCGCGGTCGAAGATCAGGGATGGGGAATCCCGGAGGAGCATCTCCCGAGGCTTTTCGAGCGCTTCTATCGGGTGGACAAATCGCGAAGTCGGGAAATGGGGGGAACAGGCCTTGGCCTGGCGATTGTGAAGCATGTGGCGGAGGTTCACGGCGGGCGGGTCACCGTACGCACCAAGCTTGGCTTAGGAAGCACGTTTTCGATTTACCTTCCGATCCGTTCCGCCACCGAGCCCCCTCAGTCACTGGGCCAGAGCTGAGCGCTCGGTAGGGGACGCGCTTCTGCTGGGGCGAGCAGAAGACCCGAGATGGGGGAAGGCTACAGGGGACTCTTTCTAACGCAATTCTAACGGACGGCAAATCACTGGGCAACACTGGCGCTGTAGATTGGAGCAGCGCAAGGGAGGAACGGTGCCCTTCGCTTGGAGAGACTGGTAACCAGTTGCCGGAGGAAAAACGATGAGACGAACAGCGCTGGTGGTGGCGAGTTGCCTTGTCTGGGGGACTTCTGCGGCCCAGACCTTTGAGGGTGTCCTGCAGGGGGCGGGCGCGACTTTTCCTTATCCCCTCTACGCCCGATGGGCGGACCAGTACAAGAACCTCACGGGTGTGAGGGTGAACTACCAGTCCATCGGATCCGGTGGCGGAATCGCTCAGATCAGAGCGAAGACGGTGGATTTCGGAGCCTCCGACGCCCCCTTGACGCCCACTGAGCTCGCAACGGATGGCCTGGTTCAGTTCCCCATGATCATCGGCGGGGTGGTACCGGTCGTGAACCTGCCGGGCATTGGTCCGGGCCAGCTTCGCCTGACCCCGGAGGTGCTTGCCGACATCTTTCTCGGGAAGATACAGTCCTGGGACGACCGGCGCATCGCGGAACTGAACCGGGATCTCCGATTGCCGAGGCAACGCATCACGGTGGTCCACCGCGCGGACGGCTCCGGGACGACCTGGATCTTTACGCATTATCTTGATCAGGTTTCACCCGCCTGGCACGAGAAAGTCGGGGTGGGAAAGGCCGTGGAATGGCCGGTGGGAATCGGAGGAAAGGGAAATGAAGGGGTCTCGGCGTATGTGCAAAGAGTGAAGGGGGCAATCGGCTATGTGGAGTACGCCTACGCCCTTCAGAACCATTTGGCCTACGTCCTCCTGAGGAACCAGGACGGCCGCTTCGTGGCCCCAACGATCGAGAGCTTCCAGGCAGCGGCTATCAACGCTGCGTGGGAGAAAACGCCGGGATTCGATGTGGTCTTGACAAATCAACCCGGCGAGGACAGCTGGCCTATCACGGGAGCCTCTTTCATCCTGGTGCACAAAGAGCAGTCCGATTACGCCAAGGCGAAGGCGATGTTCCAGTTCTTCGATTGGTGCTACCGACATGGGGAAAAGGCGGCGGTAGGCCTCCATTACGTGCCCATCCCCCTAGGCGTGGTAGAGATGATCGAGTCCATGTGGGAGCGTGAGGTTCGCTGCGGCGGCAACAAGGTGTGGGAGCGAAGCAGGTGAGTGTGGATTCGGTCCCGTCCGTTTCTTCGAAGGGAGCGTTGCCAGCAGCGGAAGGGAAAACGAGAAAGCGGGCAGTGGGGGCGGAAGCGGGCCGTCAGGACCAGGTTTTCCTGGCCCTGACGGCTTTGGCTGCCTTCCTCCTTTTGGTTCTGCCGGTGGGCATCGGTTTCGTATTGGTCCTCCGTTCGTTGCCGGCTCTCAAGGCCTTCGGGGTTGCTTTTCTTGCACGCGACTCCTGGGATCCAGTAGCCGGGGAGTTTGGGGCTCTGGGGAGCCTCTACGGCACGCTTGTTACATCGGCGCTGGCGATGGTCATGGCCGTTCCGGTTTCGCTGGCCATCGGCTACTACCTGGCAGAACTTGCTCCGCCCCGGCTTTCCCGGGTAGTTGGGACCGGGGTGGAATTGCTTGCGGCCGTGCCGAGCATCATTTACGGAATGTGGGGATTGTTCGTCTTGGCCCCGGTACTGGCCGATCACGTCCAGCCCACAATACAAAAGATCTTTGGCTCATTCCCGCTATTCGCGGGTCCTCCAATGGGGATCGGCATCTTTACCGCGTCTGTTGTGCTTGCACTGATGGTGGTGCCTTTCATCTCGTCCGTCGCCCGAGATGTCTTCAGCATGGTCCCTTCCGTACTGAAGGAGTCGGGCTACGGGCTTGGCGCCACCGGGTGGGAGGTGATGCGGGGGATCACGCTGCGCTATGGCTTTGCCGGAATCATCGGAGGATGCCTGCTGGGGTTGGCCCGGGCGCTTGGGGAGACCATGGCCGTCACGTTTGTGATCGGGAATCGCCACGCCGTATCTGTCTCCCTGTTTGAGCCGGGAAACAGCATCAGTTCTGCGCTCGCCAATGAATTCACGGAGGCCACCGATCCGCTGTATCTGAGCGCGCTGATGGGTCTCGGGCTTGTTCTTTTCGTGCTCACGGTCCTCGTTCAGTCGGTTTCCCAACTGTGGCTGCGCGCGGTCCGAAAGAAGATGGGAGGAGCTCATTGAAACGAGCCTCTCTGAATCGCCGACGATTGGTGGACCAGGTTGTAAGGCTTCTCTCCCTGGTCGCAGCCTTTCTCGCCCTTGGCGCCCTTGGCTGGATCCTCTTTGAGGTATTCCGCAGAGGGGGAGCTGCGCTCTCATTCCGGCTCCTCACGGCTGCGCCTACTCCACCTGGGGTCCCCGGCGGAGGACTGGGAAACGCCATCCTGGGCTCCTTGATGATGACGGTTCTCGCCGCCTCGATCGGAGTGCCGCTGGGGATTCTGGCCGGGATTTTCCTCGCCGAATACGGAACGGGGTCGAGACTGGCTGAGGCGGTGCGCTTTGCGGCCAATGTCCTCATGGGCGTCCCTTCCATTCTGGTCGGGGTATTTGTGTACACTGTCCTCGTGCTTCCCGCCGGGCACTTCTCGGGGTATGCGGGCGCGGCGGCTCTGCTGGTGATCATGCTCCCCGTGATGGCGCGGACTTCGGAGGACATGTTGCGCCTGGTCCCAGCCTCACTGCGGGAAGCGGGGTTGGCGCTCGGGGTTCCACGCTGGAGGGTGACGCTGGGCGTTGTCTTCCGCGCCGCAAAGGTGGGTCTCACTACGGCGGGCCTCCTCGCCGTTGCCCGGATCAGTGGGGAGACGGCGCCGCTCCTGTTCACCGCCCTGAATAGCCCCTACTGGCCCACCTCACTGAACGAGCCGACGGCAAATCTCACGGTCACCATCTTCAATTACGCTATGTCGCCATATGCGGATTGGAAAGAGCAGGCTTGGGCGGCCTCCCTATTGATCACGGCCGGAGTCCTTGTACTTTCCATTGGATCACGGACGCTGCTGCAGAGACGGAGGGATTGAAGAGGGATGCGCACCAACGGAGCGGCATCGGAAGACGGCGTGGAGGTCCTTCTTTCCCCGGCCCGGACAAAGCTGACCCGGCGAGCGGAAAGCGGTCCGACGCGCGTCAAGATCTCTGTGCGAAACCTGAACTTCTACTACGGCGATCAGCAGGTTCTCTTTGACAACAATATCGATATCGCAGCTAATCGCGTGACGGCCATCATCGGCCCTTCCGGATGCGGTAAATCAACCCACATTCGCGTGTACAATCGGATCTACGAGCTTTACCGTGGGCACCGAGCCACAGGGCAAGTCCTGCTTGACGGCGTCGACATCCTGAGCCCGGAGCAGGACGTCCTCGAACTTCGCCGCCGGGTAGGGATGATCTTTCAACGGCCCACCCCTTTCCCCATGAGCGTCTTTGACAACGTCGCATACGGCCTGCGCATCCACTACCGGATGTCCCGCGAAGAGCTGGCTCAGCGGGTGGAGAAGGCTCTTCGTGACGCTGCCCTATGGGACGAGGTGAAGGACAAGCTGCGGAGGTCAGCCCTGGCTCTGTCCGGGGGGCAACAGCAGCGTCTGTGCATCGCGCGCGCCATCGCCCTGGAGCCCGAAGTGCTTCTCATGGACGAACCTACGGCGGCAGTCGATCCAATCGCTACATCGCGGATCGAAGATCTGATCATGGAGTTGAAGAGGCGGTACACCGTGGTCATCGTGACCCATAACCTCCAGCAGGCGGCCCGGATTTCCGACTTTACCGCGTTCTTCTATCAGGGCCGAATTGTCGAGTTCGGTCCAACCAGTCAGGTCTTCACGAATCCGCGGGACAGTCGGACTGAAGCCTACATCACCGGCAGGTTCGGCTAAGGTAATGTCGGTGGAAGCGTGCAGGGAAATGCTTGCCTTTCTGCGAAGGGCCCCTAACTTTGGAAGCGAGCCGGTACACGTGGTGTCCGTATTCGGCTCCGGAATGAGGTCGGTGATCCCCATCTGGCTGCCAGAAGAACTGAACGGGGTCGCGTCGGAGCGGAAATTGTAGGGAGGTTCACGATGAGCGCAAGAATTTGGGCCCCTTCCGCAGTGCTGGCGTTCTGTTGCCTCTCTCTCAATGCTGCCAACGGACAGGTGTTCCCCGAGTGGCACAGCAGGCTTCTCAAGCGGGTATACACATCCCGGGACGGGATGGGCCTTCCCTACCGACTGTGGATACCATCGGCGTACGATAGCCTGTCCAAATGTCCCCTGATCCTCTTCCTGCATGGGGCGGGGGAACGAGGCAGCGATAATGAGGCGCAGCTCAAGAACGACGAATTCCTGTCGCTCATTGTAGATCCCGGGCATCCGGCCATCCTGGTGGCGCCACAATGTCCGGCGGACATGTGGTGGTCGAAGATCGAGTTCGATCGCAACCGGCCCCAGGGGTTCTCGGAGGAGCCAACGGTGCCGATGCGGCTGACAATAGAGCTGCTCGACACTTTGGAGAAAGAATTCCGCATCGATCCGGAGCGAAGATATGTGACGGGGCTCTCGATGGGCGGCTACGGCACCTTCGATCTGCTCGTGCGGAGACCCGGTTACTTTGCTGCAGCCGTCCCTATCTGCGGAGGTGGGGACTCCAGTCGCGCTCGCCTGATCGCGGACGTAGCGATTTGGGTGTTCCACGGGGCGCAGGATCCTTTGGTTCCTGTCGAGAGGTCCCGGGCAATGGTTGCCGCCCTGCGCCGTGTTGGCGCATCAGTCCGCTATACGGAATATCCCGACGTGGGGCACGATGCGTGGAAGAGGGCGTATCTTGAGCCGGAACTAAGGAGTTGGCTCTTTCAACAGAAACGTTCGAGCAGAGGTCCGGGCGGGTGAGGAAGGCCGCGCCCGCGCCAAGGAGCGATCCGCTCGGCCGGGAGGAAATGGAGGAATGAGCCGTCACTTCCAACGGGAGCTGGCGCGACTGAAGGACAGGCTGCTGCTCGACGCCGGCCGTGTTGAAAACCAGCTGCGCAAAGCGGTTCAGGCCGTCCAGAATCTGGACGGAGACTTGGCTCGCGAGGTGATCGCGGACGACGCCGCTGTGGATGCGGCGGAGGTAGAGCTGGAGGAGGAGTGCCTTAAGATTGTGGCCCTCTACCAGCCGGTGGCCAGGGACCTGCGCCTGGTGGTGGCGGTTCTGAAAATCAACAACGACCTCGAACGGATAGGCGACCTTGCGGTCAACATCGCGGAACGGGCCGAGTACTTGTCCAGCCGCGCGCCGATCTGGGTGGATTTCGACCTCGAGGGTATGGCTTCGATGGTCATATCCATGGTGAGAGAAAGCCTCGACGCGTTAGTGAATCTTGACCCCGAGGTCGCGCGGAGCGTGTGCGCCCGGGATGAAACGATCGACAACAGAAACCGAGAGGTATTTCACCTGATTGTGGAGATGGCCAAACAGCATCCGGACCAGGTCGACCGGTTGATCCCGTACATGATGGTCGCCCGCCACTTGGAGCGCGTAGCCGACCATGCTACCAATATCGCCGAGGACGTTCTGTACATGATCGAAGGGGAGATCGTTCGCCATCGACCGGATGTATGGCAGGAGGTGTATTAGCGGCTGAGCACGAGCCCGGGCCCAGCGAGCTCTGCGCACAGCCTTCCTCGCCTCGGGTCCGGACGAGCCGTAATCCTGTGGCGCGCGCTTGCGAGGGATTCAGACGGGTAGCGGCGGAGCGTGGCATGATTGGGCTGCACCCAAAAGCCGATCGCGCGCTACGAGCCAAGGGGGATTGAACACGAAGGGCAGAGGAATCACACATGTGGGGGCAACCAGCCATTTGGTCCTTGCAATCGCCGGCTACGCTTCTATATTGAGATCTCCGATGAGTTTCTTCCGTTCGGCTACGGGTGCGGGGTGTTTCACAAGCTATGTGGCATCGGTTGTCAAGCCGTCTCACAGGGGTAAGTCGGGGTAGTCCGAACTCCCTCCCGGCATACCCGTGTCTGGGCCTCACCTCGGGCAAGGTTCTGTGATTTCCTCCCAGATGTCTGTCGGGCAGCCTGCCCAGGAGTTCCCTCCGCAGTGTACTATCGCGCCAGAACAGCAACGGAAAGCTTCTTGCGAGGGCTCGGTCGGACCTAAGGATCACGCTGGCGAAAGAGCAAAGCCGGCACAGACGCGGAGTTCCTCTTCGGTGGGGAAGAGAAGGTCCGAAAGAGTTGCGCGTCACGTGACAGCCTAGTCTGGGACCGGGTGAGGGGCTGACGTGTGGCCCTGGAGCCTGCGCTCGGTCATGGGGCGGTTAGAGGACGGGCATGGCCCAAAGGGGTAGGCCCAGGCGCCGCGTTGCCCTCAGGTACGTGGATAGGTTTTGCTAACTCGGGGGGATACGAACCGCACTGGTTTGAAGTCCCTTGCGGACAGGCAGGTGTCTCTAATCTTCCAGGGAGAGATCGAAGGGGAAGGAGGTCGCCATGAGCCACGCAATGCGTCAAAGATGGGTAGCGTCGATCATCGGACTGGCAGGAGTACTCTGCCTCCCCTGCCCATGGAGGGCAATGGCTGGAGCCAATGCCGGGACGGGCGGGGACTCGTTGCTGGAATGCGCAGGCCACGGGGAGCAGCCCTGGCTTGCAAGGATTGCGTTTTCTCCCGATTGCCAGGATAACGGGCAGTCCCAGTTCGCGGAATGCCTATCCTACGTCGGGGGCTCGGACTACAGTGCTGCCTTGGTCCCCCGTGTTATTTCTGACAATCTGGCTTCCCTGCGCGGAACCGCCTTCTGCGTTCACCTTCTGGGCCCGAGGGCATATCCTTCTCGCCAGGTCATCGACCGGAGGGCGTACCAAGTGCCTCCCAAAGGTGCCGGCACCCTCGCCGAGCTGTATCTCTCGCGCGTAGCGCAACACGCAAGGCGTACGAGGAAGGTATATGGAGGCTTCCTTGTCGCACTAAGCAGTCTGCTGGCCGCGGAAGCCGTTGCGGTGGGGGCTGGAGAGCCGGAAGCCCTAAACGGAGCACTTGCAGCCCTTGTAGCATGGGGAGTGGGTCTTCATTCGCTGGGGACACCTTCCAATGAGGAACGCGAGCTCAAAAGGGTTTTGGCCATACAAGACTTGGCAAAACGTGAGCGAGTGGGGGGCCAGGCTTTGGGGGCTCTCTCGCAATGCGCGAGGGCGCGCCGACTTTTGTACGGACTTGGCTGGGCCCTCGCAGCAACGTACTACTTGGTTGCTCAACCAATCAAGGAGCGGGCTGTGGAAACAGTGGGCTGGGACGTTGCCATTGTTGAAAAGCCGAGCCCTTTGAACTACGTCTCTGGGGCGCTCTATAGCTCGTTTGCACTCTGGTGTTTTGCGACCAGGAGCGTTGCTGAGGAAGCGTTCCGGGAGTACCGTGAGGCCATCGGCGAGGCGGAAGGCGCCCGTCTGCGAGCGTATCTTGACCGCCGAGGAAGAGTGGGTCTGGGCTTACGTATTACACTCTGAAGGGCGCTGGCCGATCCCCGGATTGAAGTGGAGGCAGGAACCCTGCACAGGCTCAACGCCTGGCTTTTGAGCGAGGGTCTGGGCTGTTTTTCCGAACGGCGTGGACGGGGTGTGAAGCAAGCCCCTGCGCAGAGGCAAGGGCCAACCCGGTCCGGCAGAGTTCTGATAGATTAGGGGCCGATAGCCAGGGGAGACGGCTTAGCCGGGGCAGCAAGGACGAAGCCCCTTCGCCGCGGCGGAGTTCCTGCCGGCGAGTAGATGTGGGCTGGGCCGTGCGATCCGCCCGCTTTTTGCCCTTGTTTTTCGGCGCACGCGCATTAACTTTGGAACGAGCGGGGGCGCAGCCGGGACCAAGGGCTAATCGCCAGGTCCCCGAGTCGTCATTCTGGAGCGCGGGCCCGCCGGACCTCCCTGCCGTGGTACGGGGCTACACCACAGACAGTTCCCATGGTCAGCTGTCAGGTGCGGGAATGGGGGAGGGGGCTAAGTAGCGGCGCTGCAAAGGGCGCCCACAGACAGCACAAATTGACTCTCGTTTCCATTCGGAGGATGTTTGGAGGGTCCGGTGACCCCTGTTCGCTGGCGCAGGGAGCAAATCGAGGGGGCAGCCGCCACGGAGGCAGCAGGGACGGACTAACCATCTTGCGCACCTGGCCTTCCGGAGGTCGCCATCGGGGCGACTTGAAGACGCGAAACACGCCCCGAGTCCACATGCTTTCCGGAAGGCGGTCCAGTCGTCCAAGTGAGGCGTCCGGTAATTCGTCCGACCGGTTTGGTTGAGGCCACGCACGGAGGTCGCGAAAATGAACGGAAAACCAGCCCAGCGCACAAAGGCCCTGGGGCCGGTCGACAATCTTGAGGATCATGTGCCGCCGGATTGGTGGCGACGCATCTTCAATCAGATCTACCTGAAGACGGACGGCGACGTGGTCAACGACGAGGCGATCACCCGCCGCGAAGTAGACCTGTTCACCGAGATCCTCCGGCTTTCCCCGGAAGAGCGAATTCTGGACCTCTGCTGCGGGCAAGGCCGTCACTCCCTCGAGTTGGCAAGGAGGGGGTTCCGCAACGTCGAAGGGCTCGATCGCTCCCACTACCTGATCCAGAAGGCCAAGAAACAGGCGCGAGTGGAACACCTGGACGTCCGCTTCCGGGAGGGCGATGCTCGTAAGCTACCCTACGAACCGGACACGTTCGACGTCGTGATGGTCCTCGGGAACAGCTTTGGCTACTTCGAGACGATGGAGGACGACCTGCGCGTCCTGCGCGAGATTCTGCGCGTATTGAAGCCGCAGGGCCGCCTGCTGATCGACGTGGCCGACGGCGAATACCTCCGCGAGCATTTCCAGCCCCGCTCCTGGGAATGGATCGACAAGAAGTACTTCGTGTGCCGCGAAAGGTCTCTCTCCCTGGACCGTCAGCGGCTCATCTCCCGCGAGGTGGTGACACACGTCAATCGCGGAGTGGTCGTCGATCAGTTCTACGCCGAGAGGCTCTACACACGCGATAGCCTGGCCGATCTTCTGCGCGCTGCCGGGTTCGGCGACGTCGAGTTCCACGGGGCAATCTCGCCGGATTCGCAGCGGAACCAGGACCTGGGGATGATGGAGCGGAGGCTCATCGTCACGGCGGTGGCTCGGAAAAACTGGACTCCCGTACGGAGGCGGAAGAAGAGAGCGCTCCGCAACGTAGTGGTCATCCTCGGCGACCCACGCAAGCCCGATCCCCTCAAACCGTTTTACGTGTTCGACGACGATGACTTGTACACGATCGACAAGCTCAAGGGCGCTTTGCGTGAGCTCAAAGATTACGTATTCACCTACCTCGACGACCACGATAGCCTGATCCAAGACCTGTTCAAGCTTCGCCCAAACACTTCCCTCGTCTTCAACCTTTGCGATGAGGGCTACGGCAATGACCCGCGGAAGGAGCTGCACATTCCGGCCCTCCTGGAGATGATGGGTCTTCCTTACACAGGCTCTGGACCCCAGTGTCTTGCCTACTGCTACGACAAGTCCCTGGTGCGCGGCGTAGCCGAGGAAATGGGTATCCCCGTGCCCAAAGCCTTCTTTGTGGCGCCTGGAGCTACAACGTTCGAGATCCCCTTCAGCTTCCCGGTCATCCTGAAGCCGAACTTCGGGGACGCCAGCTTCGGGATCACGCAACGGAGCGTGGCTCACGACATCCAGGACGTGGTGGTAGCCATTTCCGAGCTGCGGGAGAGATTCGGTTACGACAAGCCCATCCTCGTGGAAGAATTCCTTCCCGGCAGCGACCTGAGCGTTGGGATCATTGGCAATCCGCCCGACGATTACATCGTTCTTCCCATCATCGAGGAAGACTATTCGTCGCTTCCGGATGGCCTGCCGAAGATTTGCGGCTACGAGGCCAAATGGCTTCAGGACTCCCCCTACTGGAAGATCCGATCGGTCCCAGCCAATCTCCCGGGAGATACCGAAAAGTTCATCGTGGAGTGCTGCCTCCGGCTGTTCGAACGCCTGGAAGTGAGGGACTATTGCCGCTTCGACTGGCGACTTGATGCCGACGGGAATCCACGCTTGCTCGAGGTCAATCCCAATCCTGGCTGGTGCTGGGACGGTCACTTGGCCAAGATGGCTAAGGTGGCCGGAATGTCCTACGCCGAGATGTTGCGAAGCATCCTGGAAGCGGCGGAGCGGCGGATCACGGCGACCGCTGCGCTCGATTCCCGGCGAGTGCTGGCCACGGGGGCTGAGCCGGAGTTCCAGGCTAGTCCAGCGTAAAGCCTCGTCCGGGGACAAGTCAGACGCTCGAGGGGACCCAGCCAAGGAGGAAGGGAGTAAAGGCCCCGATCTCCCCTAAGCCGGGCTGAGCAAAGGGTGTCCGGCGAACGGCCTCAGCGGCGGGCGCGCAGCCAAAGCACGAGTTTCTCCAGGGCGATGAGGTACCCGTCGGTTCCCTTGCCCGCAACCCTGTCCAGACAGATCCCTTCGAGGTAGGAGTGGCGCCGGAACTCCTCGCGTGTCGACAGGTCTGAGATGTGTACCTCGACCACGGGAAGCCCGATCGCTTTTAGCGCATCGCGCAGGGAGACGCTGGTGTGAGTTAGACCCCCGGGGTTAATGACCACGCCATCGGCCTCGAAGCGATGGTCGTGGAGAAAATCGATGATTTTCCCCTCGGAATTGCTCTGAAAGAACGTCAGCCGGCAACCGAGTTCCGAGGCTTTGTCTTTCAGCCGGCAGTTGAGCTCCCGCAGGCTTTCTCGCCCGTAGATTTCGGGTTCCCTTTCCCCGAGAAGGTTCAGGTTAGGGCCGTGAACGATCAGGATGTGCATTCTGTTCACACCTCGAGCATCTTCTCCGCGGCTCGTAGCACCAAGTGATCGTCGGGGTTCAGGACGATGGTTGCCTTCCCGAGATGCTCCAGCAGCACCCATTTCTGCCCCGCCGAGGTGCCCTTTTTGTCGTGCGCGATATGGGCCACGACGGCGGTCGGGGAAAGGCCCGCCAGGTCCGGCACCGGAAACTGACCCAGGGCTTCGACTCCTGAGCGGAACTCACCCTCGGGCAAGCCCATGACCCAGTGAGAAAGCCAGAGGGCCGCCAGCATGCCTCGGGCGACGGCTTCCCCGTGACGAAAGCGGCTGTAGCCGGTGGCGGCCTCGAGCGCGTGGCCCAGCGTGTGGCCGAAATTCAGGACGTGGCGAAGCTCAAGATCCCGTTCGTCGGCTTGCACGATGGCCGCCTTGATCTCGCAGCAGCGCGCCAGGAGATCCTCCCACGGGGGCGAACCGGGGGCTGCGGCCAGGTCCCGTAGACGTAAAGCAATGCGATCGTACAGGTTTCGGTCGGCCACGAAGCCATACTTGATCACCTCGGCGAGGCCGGACCAAAGCTCGGCCGGCGGGAGAGTCCCGAGGGTCAAGGGGTCGATCACCACGAGGATCGGCTGATAGAAGCTTCCGATCAAATTCTTGCCGCTTGCGTGGTTGATCCCCACTTTGCCCCCCACGCTGCTATCGACCTGCGATAATACAGTAGTCGGGACCTGGACAAAGGGGACGCCACGGAGCCAGGTGGCAGCCGCAAATCCCGCCACGTCGCCCACGACGCCCCCGCCCAGAGCCAGGATCGTCTCATCTCGCCGCACCCGGAAATCGGCGAACCGATCGTAAAGCCAGGCCACCACTCGGAGGGACTTGGTTCCTTCGCCGGGCTGGAGGCTCAGGACGTGGGGATCAAGGCCGGCACGTTGGAGACTCGACACGAGCTGATCCGCGTAGAGATCCCTCACCGTGTGATCCGTGATCACGAAAACACGCCGCGCCCTTACCTTCTCGGCCAGCAAGTCCCCCAGCTGGCCCAGAAGCCCTGCGCCAATATAGATGCGATAGGAGCGTGGGCCGAGATTCACTTCAACCGTTCTACCCATCTCTTCGCCTCCAGCCAGACCAGGATCTCCCGCACGGTTTCGGAAGGATCTCTTTCCACCTGGGTTTCGATCAGCAGGTCTGCGTACCGACGGTAGAGCGGTTCCCGCTCCCTGTACAGGCGTTCCAGTCTGGCTCTTTGCTCCTGTTCGTTGGGTGCTGCAAGGAGGGGCCGACTGCTCTTTCCTCTGACGCGATGCCAGATGACTTCAAGGCCGGGCAGAAGGCAGACAAGGACGCCGCTGTCCTTGACGACGCGCATGTTCTCTTCCCGAAGAACGGCTCCGCCGCCGAGCGCTACGATCCGGGGCCGTGTGCGAGCCAGATTCAGAAGCACCTGCGTCTCCAGTTCCCGAAAGTACGATTCCCCGTAACGGGAGAAGATCTCCGGGATGGCCATCGAAGTTTGCTCCACGATACGCTGGTCGCTATCTTCCCATGGGATGCCGAGCAGGTCTGAGAGCTTCTGGGCGGCGGTGGATTTTCCGCTGGCCATAAAGCCACCGAGATAGAGATTACGGTCAGAGACCCATCTGAACACGGTAGGCCTCGTAATGGGACCGCATCTGTTCGAGGGAATCGTTTCCGAACATTTCGCAAAGGGCGTCGGCCAGGACAAAGGCGAGCATGGATTCCGCGACCACCGAGGCCGCCGGTACGGCACAGACATCGGCACGCTCCACGATGGCGCGCCGCTCCTCGCGGCGAACCAGATCGACGGTGCGAAGCGGCTGCATCAGAGTAGGAAGCGGCTTCATCGTGGCGCGCACCACGATGGGGAGGCCGTTGGTCATGCCTCCTTCGACGCCGCCCGCCCGATTGGTTCGACGGACGAATCTTCCATCCTCGTATAGGATTTCGTCATGGGCCTGGCTTCCGAGGGTGCCAGAGGCCTGCGTGCCGAGCCCGATCTCGACCGCTTTAATAGCGGGGATGCTCATCACCGCCTGCGCGATGCGGCCGTCTAGCCGGCGTTCCCAGTGCACGTGGCTGCCGAGACCGACGGGAAGGCCAGCAGCAACAATCTCGAACTGACCTCCCACGGTGTCCCTTTCTTCCCGGGCCTTGTCGATGACTTCCATCATGGCCTTTTCAGCCTCGGGATCCAGACAGCGCACGGGAGATGCGTCGGCGCGGGCATTGAGCTCCGCCAGAATCCGGGGTTCGCAGCGCTGCGGGTCGAGGAGCTCATCCGGCAGGTGCGTGGCCCGAACGCCCCCAACCTCGACCACGTGGCTCGCCAGCTCTACCCCGAACTGGGCGAGGAGAAGTCGGCAGAAGGCCCCCAAAGCCACCCGGACCGCCGTTTCCCGAGCGCTGGCCCTTTCGAGCACGTTGCGCAGGTCCCCGTGGCGATATTTGAACCAGCCGGGAAAATCGGCATGACCCGGGCGAGGTGCGACAAGGGGTTCGTAGCCCGCAGGTGGGGCCCACGGGTCCATCAGGCTTTCCCAATTGGGCCAGTCGCGGTTCCAGATGAGAAGGGCAATGGGGCTACCCAGGGTTTTCCCAAACCGAACCCCGGAGAGCACCTCAACCTGATCGCGCTCGATCTTCATGCGGCCCCCTCGACCGTAACCGAGCTGACGCCTCGCCAGCTGCCGGTCAATATCCTCCTTCCGGACGGGAACGTTGGCCGGAAATCCCTCGAGGATTCCCACCAGCGCCCTGCCATGGGATTCGCCTGCGGTAAGCATCTGTAGCTTGGCGGGCATCTTTCACCCCGTCTCATTCGCGGTGTCTTCAGCCGTTGTTTCCCGGCGGTCAGCTATTCCGGCAGTTCCTTTTCGAGCTGGTGCCTAACCTCACGGATCAGATCGGGGTCCTCCGGGATTTCCCGACCGAACCAGAAGGCCAGGGATCCAAGGGCCTGGTAGATCAGCATATCCAGGCCACCCTGCGTGGCTGCTCCGTCCCGCTCGGCTTGCCGCAGAAAAAGGGTGCGGACAGGATTGTACACGAGGTCATAGGCCAGTGCACCTCGGGGCAAGTGCACGTGCTCGGGTAGCACGGACTTCCCATGCTCGGGCCACATGCCGACGGACGTCGCGTTTACGATGAGATCGGCCTCTAAGAGGCGATCCAGATCCTCGTATCGCATGGGATACGCTTCCAAAAGGACGCCCGGAAACAGGGGCGCCAGGGTATCGACAAGCGCCGTAGCTCGATGGAGGCTTCGGTTCACAATCCGGATCACACGGGCACCTGCCGTC
Organism: candidate division KSB1 bacterium; assembly: GCA_034506315.1. Lineage (GTDB taxonomy): Bacteria > Zhuqueibacterota > Zhuqueibacteria > Oleimicrobiales > Geothermoviventaceae > Zestofontihabitans. Next base: position 25,424 of record JAPDPT010000012.1, read on the forward strand.
GCGCAGGCATAGGCAACGGCTCGCGCCGCACCGCCTGCTCCGATCACGGCTACGGCTTTCCTTTGTAGCTCGAAGCCCTGGGCCTCCAGAGGACGGAGGAAGCCAATCGGATCCGTCGTGGTCCCCAGGATGCTCCCGTTCCGGAAGGCAAGGGTGTTGACCACTCCGAGGGCTTGAGCTTCCGCGGAAAGGTCGTCGCACAGACGGGCGGCACGTTCCTTGTGCGGCACGGTGACATTGAGTCCGACAAACCCCAGAGCCGCCGCGCCGCGAATGGCTGGTTCAAGGGCTTCTTCGGGCACCTCGAAGGCATGGTAGCAAGCGTCGATCCCCAGAAGCTCAAACAAGATTCTCTGGAGCTGGGGCGAGAGGGAGTGGCGCACCGGATAGCCTACCACTCCCAGGCTACGGGTTTGGGCGGTCACTCTGTGCTCAGGCACGCAGCGCCTCGATCTGCTCGAAAAAATCCGGGAATGACACCGCTACGCATTCCGCGCCGCGAATGGTGCTTTCTCCCGAGGCCAGCAGGGCGGCCACCGTCATGGCCATGGCGATCCGATGATCTCCAAAGCTGTCCAGCTCCGCTCCCTGGAGCGCGTGTCCCCCCTCGATGATCCAGCCATCGGGAGTCTCCTCGATCTTCGCACCCATACGCCGCAGATTGGTCACCACGGATCGAATGCGGTCGGATTCCTTGGTGCGGAGTTCGGCCGCCCCGGAAAGGCGAGCGCTTCCGGAGCCCACGGCGCACAGCACCCCGAGGATGGGCAGCTCATCGATGAGAAGCGGTACCAGAGATTCTCCGATATCGATGGCTTGCAGCCGGCCGTCGCCTCGGACGGTGACGTCCGCCACGGGCTCGCCCCCCCAGAGGCGGACGTTCTCGACGCGCACATCAACTCTCATCGATCGCAACACGTCCAGGATGACCGCCCGGGTGGGGTTGATCCCCACATCGCGGACGGTCACCTGCGAGCCCGGCAGGGCGGCGGCTGCCGCCCAGAGAAAGGCGGCACTGGATGGGTCACCCGGAACCTGTAGCAAGCCCGGCGAAAGGGGCACCGAAGGTCCTTGAACGCAGACGGAGAGACTCTCCTTCCGAATGGAGATTCCGAAAATCGGGAGCATTCGCTCGGTGTGGTCGCGAGTCTGCCGTACTTCCGATACAGTGGTCTGGCCGTCTGCTTGCAGTCCGGCGAGCAACACGCAGCTCTTGACCTGAGCACTGGCAACCTCAGGCCTGTGGGTAATGGGCCGAAGCGGTCTTGTGCCCGTGATCACGATGGGCGGGAAGTTGCCGTCGCGTGCCCCTACCGTCGCCCCCATTCGCTCCAGCGGGACGAGGATCCGGCGCATTGGGCGACGGCGCAGCGAGTCATCCCCATCCAGCCTGCTGGTGAACGGTTGGCCCGCCAACAGCCCGCTCAGGAGCCGCATTGTCGTTCCGGAGTTGCCGCAATCGAGGGTGCGCGCAGGCGGAGCGAACCTCCCAGCTCGGCCGCGGATCACGAGCTCGGTGGCGCTTGTCTGCTCCATGGCAACGCCCAGAGCGCGCAGGCACCGTAGCGAACTGGCGACATCCAACGAGGTACTGAGGTTCACGATGCGCGTGGTACCCTGCGCAAAGCCGGCCAGCAGGACGGCCCGATGAGAGATGGACTTGTCTCCCCCCACCTTCGCCTCGCCCACAAGGCGTCGAGCGGGTCTGATTGTCCGGGTTTCCGACACAGAGTTCACCTCCTGTGCGCTGACAGCGACCTTTCTCTGCCGGGAGCGAGTCTATTCCGCCCCACCGCTGCACGCTTCGACCGCCTGGATCCCTCTTAATCACGGGCGCGGCATGTGATCCCTGAAGCTCGCAGAAGCTCCAGAGCCTGCTGCCGATCCCTTTCGCTTTCCAGGGCGAGGCGGATGGACCCACCCTCTCCCTCGCGGACCTTCAGGACCTCGATGTCCTTGATGTTGAGCCCGGCGTTGGCCAGGGTGGTCGAAATCCGCGCGATCACACCGGGCTTGTCCTCCACGGCGACGAGGATGTCGTACAGCGGGTGGAGGAAGCCCTTCGTGTCGCGGGGGATGGAGAGCCGGGAACGTGCTGCCTTCTCGAAGGCCTCTCGCAGGTCATCCCTTTCCAGCCGTTCTCGCAGGTCGCTCAGACTCTTACAGAATTCCTCGAGCACACCGAGGATCACGTCTCGGTTGGTGCGCAGGATGTCTTCCCAGACCTCGTACGGGCTGCTGGCAATGCGGGTCATGTCTCGAAATCCGCCCGCGGCCAGGCGGAGGGTTCGATCGTCCTTCTCGTGGTGTCGCGCGGCGAAGTTGACCAGGTTCACAGCCAGCAGTTGAGGCAGATGGCTTACTACGGCGGCCAGACGGTCGTGCTCCTCCGGGTGCATGGTCAGGACCTGGGCGCCGAGGGTAGTGGCCAGCTCGGCTACAGTCTCGTAGGCCCGGTTCGACGTAATGTCGGTGGGCGTCAGGACGTAGGTGACGTTCTCAAAGAGATAAGGGTCGGAAGCGCGGCCTCCTCTCCGTTCCGAGCCGGCCATGGGATGGCCGCCCACAAAGCACTCGGGATAGGGAAGGAGCTCCTGCGCTTTCCGCACGATTTCTCGTTTGGTGCTCCCGACGTCCGTGACGATCATCTGAGGGGTTACGGCGTGGCGCAGGATGGAAAGCCAGCTGACGATCGAGGCAATAGGGACAGCCAGAATGACGACGTCCGTGCCTTCCCACTCCTGTTGAAACCGGTCCACAGGGATGGCGTGATCGATCATCCCGAGTTCGCAAGCGACCGCCAGCGCGGGAGGAAAGTCGACGCCCACTCGTCGCAGGCCCGGGCGTTTCCGTCCCAGGGCGAGCCCCATCGAGCCGCCGATCACTCCCAGGCCGATGATGGTGACGCTGGTAAACCCCACGTCCAGGCCCTCGCCGTTTGAGTCACCGGAATCCTCCCCGGTGCAGAGCCGAGACACGATCGCACTGGATCGTCCCTTCGTCAAATTTTCCTTCCGATGGCCGCGGCAATGATGCGAAGCTCCTCCATCAGGCTGGTGAACTGATGGGGATACAGGGACTGGAAGCCGTCAGACTTGGCTGCATCGGGGTCGGGATGGACCTCGATGAGCAGCCCGTCGGCTCCTGCAGCGATCGCCGCCCGAGCCATCGGCGCCACCTTGTCCCGTCGCCCTGTGCCATGGCTGGGATCTGCGATAATCGGCAGGTGACTCAGGCTGTGCACAACCGGAATAGCACTGATGTCGAGGGTATTGCGCACCGAATCTTCGAACGTCCGTATACCGCGCTCGCACAGGATCACCTGGTAATTGCCGCCGGCCATGATATACTCGGCCGCCATGAGGAGCTCCTTCACGGTGGCCGCAAATCCTCGCTTCAGGAGCACAGGCTTCCGGATGTTGCCGAGCTCGCGCAGAAGGGCGTAGTTTTGCATGTTGCGCGCTCCCACCTGCAGGATGTCGGCGTACTCCGAGACGAGGGGAACCTGTTCGCGGTCCATCACCTCGGTCACGGTCAGTAGACCGTACCGATCGGCAGCTTCCCGGAGGTACCGCAAGCCTTCCTCGCCGAGGCCCTGGAACGCGTAGGGGGAAGTTCGGGGCTTGAATGCTCCTCCTCGAAGGACTTTCGCCCCGGCCTCGCGTACGGCGTGAGCTGCCTCCATCATCTGCTCCCGGCTCTCGACCGCGCAGGGGCCAGCCATGACCACGACTTCATTGCCGCCGATGGCAACCTCGCCGAGGGTAATGACCGTGTTTTCGGGATGAAAGGCGCGGCTTGCAAGCTTGAAAGGCTCACTGACACGGACAACTTCGTAAACGCCGGGCAGAAGTTCAAGCTCCCGGGTGTCGAGTTTGGCCGTATCGCCGATGACACCAAGGATCGTCCTCTCGACCCCCGTGGATCGGTGAACGCGGTATCCCTGGCTTACGAGTTTGCGCTCCACCGCATCCACCTCCTCTTGGCTGGCGCGCTTGTCCATCACGATCACCATGGATTGACCTCCGTGCCCGCGTTGCCGCCGCCCGTCTGCACGGTGCGGCAGCAAGCTATGATCGCCTCAAAGACCCTTCGGATCTCGCTCGCCGGAAGCGGGCCGCATCGGTGCTGAACGATTCGCTCGATCACCTGCCTCTCCCGCGCGGGATCCTCGACGGGCATCCCGGCGCGCTCCTTTTCGCGCTTGGCGCGCAGTGCCAGGAAAGCCCGGCGTTCCAGTAGTCTCAAAATCTGGATATCCACCTCGTCGATCTCAGCCCGAATCCGCTCGAGGGACCAGCCGCTTTCGTTCATCTCTTCTCCTTAGCTTGCGTCCACTTCGCGACCGGAAATGAAAAAGCCCACCCGCTTGCGGGTGGGCTGGTTTGCTTACGACGCTATCGGTTCTGATTCAGCTCATGGTCGCAAACCTCCCACCCGCAGAGAAGCGGCTAAAGTAATAGCAAAAGTACCGACGCCAAATCGGGTGAGAGGTCTCGACGGCCATTCTCTCTCGGTCCTCCTACCGGGCTTTCCAATTGACCACCGGATTCTACAAAAATCCCTCCTCCTGCACAACCCTTTTTTGAGGCCTCTGCGGGAGTAGCCGACTTGCTTAAACGGAAATTCTTTTGTTAGATTGCAGGACAGCGCTGGAGAAGATGGAGAGGGAGGACGGACATGTTTAAGCGCATTCTCTTGGTGGCCGCGTCGGCCCTGATCACAAGCGGGTGCCAGCGCCAGGAGGTGGCGACCGTGGTGCGCGACAACTACGGTGTTCCCCATGTTTTCGCCAACTCCGAAGTTGCTGCTGCCTATGCCTTCGGATACGTCCAGGCGGAAGACCGCATCGGGCAGCTCATGCAATGGTATCGATGGGCGGAGGGCCGACTCTCGGAGGCTTTCGGGCCAGCCTTTGTCGAGACGGACTTTGAGCAGAAGCTGTGGCGGCACGCCGAAATTGCTCAAACCGGTTACCCGCAGCTCCCCAGGTACCTGCAGCGGATTCTCGACGCGTTTGCGGCGGGCATCAACGATTACGTGCGCCAGCATCCAGAAAGGGTGCCGGCTTGGGCCGTTAAGGTTGAGCCTTGGCATCCGCTGGCCCTGGGCCGGGCGTTCATCTGGGACTGGCCGCTGGACGATGCCAAAGACGATCTGCGTCGTGGTTTGCAGCAGCCGGAGGCAAGCCACGGCCGAGGCTCAAACCAGTGGGTGGTTGCCCCCGCCCGTTCCGCAACGGGTACGGCCATCGCTCTGATTGACCCGCACCTGAGCTGGGAGGAATCCGGCCACTGGTACGAAGCACGTATCCACGCGGGGCGCTGGCAAGCCTGTGGCATGGTTGTCGTCGGGACGCCTTTCGTAGGGCTCGGTCACACCGAGGCAGTGTGCTGGGCAGCGACGACCGGAGGCCCGGACTGTGGGGATTGCTATCGGATCCTTCTGGATGACCCGGAGAAACCCACGCGTTACCGCTACGATGGGGCTTGGCGCCCGCTGCAGGTCGACACCGTAGCGATCAGCGTCCTCAGGTCTGACCGCGTCGATACGATTCGAAGGGTAGTGTTCTGGACGCACCACGGGCCTATCTACGAGCGCCGGGGTACGGTGGCCTATGCTCTTGCGCTTCCCTACCTGCCGTCCGTCCGGCTCATCGAGCAGCTCTACCGAATGAACCGCGCGCGCTCACTGGCTGAGTTCCAAGAGGCGATGGCCATGTGCGAATTCATGCCGCAAAACATCATGGCTGCCGATGTGGACGGAAACATCTGGTACGTGCGGACAGGCAAGGTGCCCATCCGGGAGGCGAAATACGACTGGAGTTATCCCGTCCCTGGCGATACCTCAGCCACGGAGTGGCGCGGCATTCACCGCCAGGACGATCTGGTGCAGATTCTGAATCCGAAATGCGGCTACATGCAGAATTGCAACATCTCGCCGGGCACCATGATGGCCGAAGGAGCCCCACGCGCTCGGGATTACCTCCCGTACATTTACAATGACCGCGAGGATCGGAGTAATCCGCGCGGACGTAGGGCACTGGAAGTGCTTTCGAGCATCCAGAAGATGACCAGAGAGGATGCCTTCGCCCTTGCCTTCGATACCAAGATCCCCGGGGTGCAGGCTTGGCAGGACGCTCTCAGGGAAGCTTTCCGGGAGTGGGGCGAGGAGCGTCCCAGCTTGAGCCGGGCGGTGGAAACGCTTGTCTCCTGGAATGGCCGCCTCGGTAAGGAAGAGGCGGGAGCTCTGCTCTACTACCGGTGGCGCCAGGAGTTGGGCAGGATCGACCCGGAGCTGCGTGGCGAGTTGCCGCCGAATCCGGAGCCCAGTCGATCGCAAGCCCTGGAGATGTTCGAGGCCCTCGTTCGAGCTTCGGAAAGCCTGCGGCAAGTGTTCGGCAAGGAGCACGTGCCGTGGGGAGAGTTCCTTCGCTTGCAGCGCGGTGACAGCAGCTGGGCCCTGGACGGCGGTTCCTTCGAATACGGACTGTCGGCGCTACGTGCAGTCTGGGGCCGGGCCGAGGCGGGCCGCGTGCGGGCCTCTGGAGGACAATCCTGCCCCATGCTGGTTTTCCTGGGCAGACCCATCGAGTCCTACAGCGTCCTCCCCTGGGGCATCAGCGATGACCCGAAATCGCCGCACTTTGCCGACCAGGCACCGCTCTTCGCCCGGTGCCAGATGAAGCCGACCTGGTTCCATCCCGATAGCCTGCGGAAGCACACCGAGTCGCGGGTGGAACTGCGGTTCCGTGCGGAATAGCGCGAATACTCAACGTTTCGGCCCATTCCCGTTTCGCCCCTGGGTCCGGCTCCTGGGGCAGACAAGGGTTTTTCGGAGTCTCTCGGCTGCGCGACGGTGAGGCGCGGAGAGACGCCGGGGGCTCGTGTCCGCTCGTGGCGGCAAGGAGCCGGATACCGGCGCCGCTCAGGTGCGTCGACGGACGAGCAGGGTGTGCCAGGGGCCACGGGATGGGTCGGGGCAATGGGGGACCTCCTGAATGTAAGCCCCGCCTCACAGGGGCCCGGGGGACGGAAAGGCAGGTGGAGACAAAGAAGAATCCGCGGGGGCAGAAAAGCGAGTCGCCCTGTTAGGGCGCGATAGGGGTGTTCCCCACACACGATCGTTTCTCCCTCACGGCTTACAGGTTTCGGTCCTGAGCGAGCGGCCCCTGGCCGAGGCTTGTTCCGAGAGACAAGAGACCTCATTCGAGCTGGTATGCCGCGAATCCCGGCACCAGGTTGGCCTTTTTCGGGAGCTGGCTCTTGTCGCAAAGCGCCGCGGTCATTCGGGAACTGGATAGGCCCTACCGCCAGCTTTGGTGAGCCCGTTCCATTAGGAAAGACTTTTTCGGCCGGTGGAAAATCTTTCCGCACCCGAGCACCGGAGCCTTCAGGTACAGGCTAAACTCGCTCAAGTTTGCCCCGCACGTTGCCCACGGTGCGCTTGCGTCCGTTGGGTCAGAGGCGTCGCCTGGCGGACTCGGTGGCACGGTCCTTGTGCAGCCGCCGCTGGGCAAGAGTCCGAAAGCGAGGCAGGGATATGCTGGAAGGCATCTACACATCCGCGGCCGGTATGCTCCCGCGCACAAATCAGCTCGAGGTCATCGCCAATAATCTCGCCAACGTGAGTACAGCCGGATTCAAGCGCGACCGAGTGACCTTCCGCCAGACCCTCGATGCTGAGCTGGCCGTCGCTGCGGAGACAGGGGAGACGCAGGGGGCCCAGGAGGTGGTCACAGATTTCTCACAGGGGCCTCTCGAGAAGACAGATCGCCCGCTCGACCTGGCGATCGACGGGGAGGGCTTTTTCGTTGTGCAAACAGCGGCAGGCGAGCGCTACACGCGGGCGGGTAGTTTCCGCCTGGACGCGGCGGGTAGGATTGTAACCCCGGACGGGTACCCGGTCCTGGGCGAACGTGGGCCCATCGTGTTACACGAGGGCTCTGTGGAGGTGCGGTCAGACGGCGAGATCTGGCAGAAGGGCGTCGCGGTCGGGCGTCTTCGGGTTGTGAACTTTCCGAACTTGAGAGCTTTGGCAAAGGAAGGGCACAGCCTGTTTCGCCTCCGGGATCCGAACGTGCGGCCTGTAGCCCTCGAGAACGTGCGGATCAAGCAGGGGTACCTCGAGGGGTCGAACGTGAACGCCCTCGAAGAAATGGTCGAAATGATGGTCGTGGTGAGGAATTTCGAAGCCGAGCAGAAGGCCATCCAGACCCAGGACGAGACCCTGTCGCGAGCGATCAATGAGCTTCCGAAGCTATAGCCGCCCGCTCGGGCAGCCTGTGGGGAATTAAAGCAGGAGGAGGATCGGGCATGATTCGCGCTCTGCGCACGGCGGCAAGTGGCATGTATGCCCAGGAGCTTCACGTCGATACCATAGCCAATAACCTGGCCAACGTGAACACCACCGGCTTCAAACGCAGTGAGGTCGAATTCCAGGACCTTCTGTACCAGACTATCCAGATGGCAGGGCAGTTGAATCAGGAGGGCGTGAACGTCCCCGTCCAGATCCAGGTGGGACACGGGACCCGCCCGGTCGCTACGGAGAAGATTTTCACCCAGGGAGATACAGTGGCCACCAACAATCCTCTCGACCTGGCCATCAATGGGGACGGCTTTTTCCAGATCCTGATGCCCGACGGCTCTTTGGCCTACACCCGAGACGGGAGCTTCAAGGTGTCGGCGGACGGGAGGATAGTGACCAGCGATGGCTACCTCCTTCAGCCGGATCTGGCGATCCCCACGGACACGACCGAGATCAGCATCAGCCGGGACGGGATTGTGACGGTGAAGACGGCCGAGAGTCCTGAGCCGCAGGAGATCGGCCAGATCGAGTTGGCACGGTTCGTGAATCCCGCTGGGCTGAGCAGCATCGGCGGTAACCTCTACGTGCCCACCGCCGCTTCCGGCGAACCCATTGTGGGCACTCCCGGCACCGAAAGCATGGGGACCCTCCTTCAGGGCCACCTGGAGCTTTCCAATGTCCAGGTGGTGAAGGAGATGATCGATCTCATTGTCGCCCAGCGCGCCTACGAGATCAACTCGAAGACGATCCGGAGCGCGGACGACATGCTCGGCATCGTGAATAGCCTCCGTCGGTGAAAAAGGACATGCCTAGGACGGGATCACGTCTACGAAGGATCTGCCGTGTAATGGCCGGGCTGGCTATCCTGGGAATTGGCGAGGTCTGCAGCAGTGCTGCCGGACAGTCGCTGACGCCAGCGCAGCGAGCCCTCCTCACGAGCGCGATCGAGCGATACGTTGGCCTCCAGCTCATGGGTACGGGCAGAGTCGCGATCGAGATCCTGAGGGTTTCGGGAGCTTGGCCCGCACGGGAAGACACGGTCGGATGGCAGATCCGGGCTATCAATCGACTGCAGCCCGGAATGGTCAACTCCTTCGAGATTCGAGGATCGGATCCCGCCCACGGACCATGGACGGTGTCCGTAGCTGCCCGGGTCGAGCTTTTTCAGCAGGTGGTTGTGGCCACGCGAGACTTGCGAGCCGGGGAAGTCGTAGACCGGAGCGACGTCGCGCTCGAGGAGCGAAGTCTGACTGGGCTTCTGGGGGAGCCTCTGCGGGGTGAAGAAGAGGCCCTCGGGAGGCGGCTACGCGGCAGCGTCAAGGCGGGGACGATCCTCACCCGGCGCTTTCTGGAGGAGGTGCCTTTGGTGCGAAGGGGTGACCTGGTTCGTATCGTTGCGGCGGTTGGAGCGGTGCGGGTGGAAACCGAAGGCCGTGCTCTGGAATCCGCAAGCCTCGGTGAAAGTGTCCTGGTGCGCAATGCCGGTTCGGGCAAAACCGTGCGCGGTCTCGTCGTTGCGCGAGGTGAAGTTCTGGTGCGGCCCTGAGGGACCCCTCGCTCTTGAACTCAAAGGAGAGGAATGCTGTGGTGAAAATGACGAGGACCTGGTGGCTGGTTCCCCTTTGCGGCGCAATCTTGGGCCCAGGGAAGTGCGCAGCCCAGAAGCTGGGGACCGGCTCGCTTTTCAGCGACTACAAGGCGTTCCGCGTAGGGGACGTCGTTACGATCTACATCGTTGAATTTGCCTCCGGCACCAACGAGACCAAAACGGGCACCGGAAAGGAAACAGAGATTTCGCTCGAATCCAGCGGAGGCACCGGTGCCCTGAAGTTTCTTCCCATGTTTGGAGCCGGAGCCAATGCGCGAAGCAAGTTCGACGGCAAGGGAAGCACCTCGACCACGGGGGTGCTGCGCGCCAAGATCAGTGCCCGAGTGGTGCAAGTGCTGGACAACGGCAACCTTGTAATCGAGGGCAGCCGAGAGGTGCAGGTGAACAACGAAAAGCAGGTCACCATCCTCTCGGGTGTGGTGCGCCCAGAGGACATTACGGCAGACAACGTGGTGTACTCCTACAACATCGCAGACGCCAAGATTACCTATCGCGGGAAAGGCGTTGTCTCGGGTGGTTCCAACCCCAGCCTGATTACCAGAATCCTCAACTGGGTGTTCTGACCATGGGGCGGAAGCTTCGGAAACCGGGTCTTTTGGTTGTTCTTCTCCTGTCGCATTCCGCCTTCTCCTGGGCGGGGGTGAAGATCAAGCAGATTGCCGAACTTGAGGGACTTGGGCCGACGAAACTCGTAGGATACGGCCTGGTGGTGGGTTTGGACGGAACCGGGGATAGCCGACGGTCCATTGCAACTCTGCAATCCGTGGCCAACATGTTGAAGCGTTTCGGCCTCACTGTGCCCCAGAACGAGCTTCGCGTGGACAACGTGGCCGCGGTGATGGTTACCGCCGATCTGCCGCCCTTTGCCCATCCGGGCACCCGCATCGATGTTCAGGTGTCCTCCCTCGGCGACGCCGAGAGCCTTGAGGGAGGAACCCTTCTTCTCACCCCTCTCGTCGACGGCAGCGGTGAGGTGTACGCCCTGGCTCAAGGGGCCGTGTCCATTGGGGGCTTCAACATCAGTACCATTGGAGGCGAGAGGGTGCGCAAGAACTACGCCCTGGTAGGCAGGGTACCGAACGGCGCGGTGGTGAAGAAGCAGGCGCCGGCTTCGATCCCCGGGGACGGGAACCTGCGACTTGTGTTGCGAAACCCCGATTTCACGAGCGCGAGACGTGTGGCCGACGCCATCAACCAGCGATTTGGTCAGGAGATCGCCGTCGCCATCGACGCGGGGGCCGTGCAGCTGGCAGTGCCGGAGGAGGTGCGGGCTCCGGGCAAACTGGTCGCTTTCCTCAGCGACCTGGAGAGTGTGGAAACCGAGCCGGACCAGGTGGCCCGCGTGGTGGTGAACGAGCGCACGGGCACGGTGGTCGTTGGCGGTGATGTGCGGATCTCGACCGTCGCCGTTGCCCACGGCAATCTCACGGTTCGGATTGCGACCACGCCGATCATCTCGCAACCGACCCCCTTCTCCCAGGGGCAGACGGTGGTGGTTCCGGAAACCCAGACCACGGTGGAGACGGAAGAAGCAAGTCTAACCGTCCTGCGCGAGAGCGCTACGGTAGACGATCTGGTGAAGGCCTTGAACGCCCTCGGGGTAACGCCACGCGACCTCATCGCGATCTTTCAGGCGCTGAAGGAAGCCGGGGCTCTGCGGGCCGAACTGGTGATCCTGTGAAGCCACTTCCTCCGGCTTTTCTGCGGGTTGGGTGAAAGTCACCCGCTTCGGATGGTTCGGGTCGCATCGAGGTTTCGGTCGATGAAGATTGAGGCGTCTCCAAACTTCCTCCCGGTCAGCGCGCAAGCAGCTACGGCTGCCGGGGCGAGTTCCCGCCATCCCGATCCCGAGCTCAGGAAAGTGTGCGAGCGGTTCGAGGGGCTTTTTCTGGCTCAGCTTTTCCGGGTGATGCGGGAGTCGATCCCGGAGTCCGGTCTCTGGAGCAGCGGGCCGTGGCAGGGGATGTTCGATTTGTTCTTCGATCAGGCCATCGGCGAGAAGGCGGCCGAACGGAATTCGTACGGGATCGCCGAGATGCTGGAAAGGCAGCTGGGCCGCGTACTCCTTTCGACGTCGGTCGGCTCCGGTAGCTCCAGCTCGTCCGGTCAGGAGTTTCCCCTCGTCGAGGGCGCGCCGGGGAGCGGAAGCGTGGTCAAGAGTTCAGAACAGGCGGTCGATATTGTCAGTGCGGCCGCCGGTGCCGAGGGTGTCGATCCTCACCTCGTCCAGGCGGTGATTGACGTAGAAAGCGGCGGCGATCCCAGGGCCGTATCGAAAAAAGGGGCGGTGGGACTGATGCAGCTCATGCCGGACACGGCCCGGGAAGTCGGTGTAAGAAACCCTTGGGATCCCGTCGAAAACGTGCGCGGTGGGGTGCGATACCTGCGCCAGCTCCTCGACACGTTCGGCAACGACCTGGCCCTTGCCCTGGCGGCCTACAATGCAGGGCCGGGGGCCGTGCGGCGCCATGGCGGGATCCCGCCGTTCCGGGAAACCCGGCAATACGTGGAGAAGGTCCTGAACCGCTACCACCAGTTGAAGAGGCTGGCGGCGACGACGACAAAGCCTTCGGTTACCGGGTAGGTGGGAACAGGAGCACAGGACGGTGGCAGCTCTGGCGTCAGGGGTGGTGAGCACGGGGAGCCTCGAGGAACGGCTCCAGTGGATACGCTTGGCGGGCCTTTTGCGCCGGCAGGTGGGCCTTATGCGCAACCTCTTGGCCCTCCTCCTCCGGATCCGCGAAGCCATAGTCCTCGTGGACCTGCCGGCGTTTCAGAAGACGGCCCTCGATCAGATTCAGCTCCTTCACGAGTTGGAGGCCGTGGGCCAGGAAAGCCGTGAGCAGATTTCGGCTCTTGTCCCACAGGCGAGAGACGCGGCGGGGGAAGCCGGTCTGGCGGAGGCCATCGCCGTGGCACCTCCCGAAGATAGGAGGGAGCTGGTAGAGCTGCAGCAGACGCTTATCCAGCTCGCCGAAGACGTCCGTCGGCTCGCCCATCGGAATGAGAAGCTGATGACCGCGCTGGGAGAAATTCGTGAGGCGCAGTACCAGGCCCTCTGGAACGCATTCGGCCGCTTGCTTGGCACTTACGGCGAGAGGAAAACCTTTGTCCCCGCTTCCGTCTGCGACGTGGTAGGGTAGAGAGAGGGTAGATCCCGGTGTCGACTTTGAATGGCATCCTCGAGCTCAGTAAGCGCTCCCTGATGGCGCATCAGCTGGTGGCCAACGTCATCGGCAACAACGTGGCCAACGTCAACACGCCGGGCTACTCCAGACAGGTGGCGAACCTGGTTCCTTCGCCCTCGGTCCAGACCGCCTGGGGACCTATGGGTACCGGCGTCGAGGTCGGGGATGTGAGCCGTTACCGGGACGCCTTCTTGGACCTGCAGTATCGCCAGAGTGTGAGCAAACAAGCCCACTGGGAAGCGCTCTCCCGCTCCCTCTCAGAAGTGGAGGCGATGTTTAATGACCCGGGCGAGAGCGGACTCCAGGCGGCATTGGACGAGTTCTGGAATGCGTGGAGCGATCTTGCTAATGACCCCGAGAATACGACGGCACGCGCCGTGGTGCGCGAGAAGGGGATGGCCCTGGCAGCTACGTTTCGGCGCATCGGCAACTATCTGCGCGAACACATTCAGGCCGTCGACAGCGAGGCGCGGAAACTGGTAGCCGATGCCAATGCCGCATTGCGAGAAGTGGCCGACCTCAACTCGAAGATCCAATTCGTCCGCGCCCAGGGTGGTTCGGCAAACGAGCTAATGGATCAAAGGGACCGTCTGCTGGACCAGCTTTCTGAGTGGATCGGAGCCCGCGCCTTGGTCTCTACCGATGGATCGGTACGGGTGCTGGTGGGCACAGAGGTTCTGGTTGAGGCTGCGGAAGCTCGCCCGATCCAGATCCACGATTTGGGTGAGCAGGAGATGGCGCTTGCTCAATTCCTCGGTCCCTCGGGCGCTCCTCTGGGACTGGTCGAGTGTAAGCTCTCAGGCCTCCTGGAGGTGCGCGACGCCGCTCTTCGCTCGTACCTCGCCGAGCTCGACGAGATCGTAGGCACCCTGGTCCGCGAGGTCAACCTTCGGCACCGGCAGGGCTACACGCTGAAAGGGGAGAGGGCGGGGGACTTTTTCGAGAGCACGGCACTTTCGGCCACGCAGATTCGCCTTGCGGACGGCATCCTGGAGGATCTGACCAACATTGCGGCCTCCAGCGAGGACACGCTGGGCGACAACCAGGTGGCGCTCTCCATTGCCTCTTTGCGTTCCGCGAAGGTCATGCGCGGGAGCGATTCCCTTCTGGAGGCCTACTCCAGCCTCATCGGCCGACTCGGTAGTCTTTCCGCACAGGCCGAGGACTCGGTGAGGAACCAGGAGGTCATCACGCAGACCCTCGAAAACCAGAGGGCCCGGGTCCAGGGAGTCTCACTGGACGAGGAGATGGTGGAGCTGATCAAGTTCCAGCACGCCTATCGGGCTTCGGCCCAGGTGGCGCGAGTGGTAGACGAGATGATGCAAGCCGTTCTAGCCATGGTCAGGTAAAGGCGAGGGAAAGCGGTGCGCGTCAGTCACCAAGAGGTATTCCGAACCGTAGCGTGCAACATCAATCGCCCCTACGAGCAGATGTTGAAGGACGAGATCCAGATCGCAACCGGAAAGCGCGTGAATGTGCCTTCGGACGATCCTTCGGCGGCCGAGCGCGCTGTGGAGGTACGATCCAAACTTGTGGCCATCGGGCAGTTTCGGAAGGCGATCGCCGACGCGCGGTCCTGGCTCGGCCACGCGGAGACAGAGCTCAACCGCGTGGAGGAGCTTCTTACGCGTGCCAAATCCCTGGCCGTGCAGGGGGCCAATGGCACACTCAGCGCCGCGGACCGGCGAGCTTTGGCCGAAGAGGTCGATGAGCTGCTGGAAGACCTGGTCGCGGCGGCGAATGGGACGTACAACGATCGCTACGTATTCGCCGGCTCCGCTACCAGGCTTGCCCCAGTGGTGGTGCGACGCGACTCTACCGGTAAGATCGTTCAGGTCTCGTTTCAATCCAACAGCGGGGCCGTGCGCCGAGAGATTGATGCAGACGAGTACATCGATATCCGCTTGCCGGCCCACGAGATCTTCGGAGGGGACGAGGGCGCTTTTTCCGCCTTGATTCAGCTTCGCGACGCGTTGCAGAACAACCGGCCGGATCAAGTTCAGGCTACGATCGGTCAGGTCGACAAGGCTCTGGAGAAATCCCTCGAGAAGCGAGCCGAGATTGGAGCTCGGATCACCCGGCTGGACCATGCTCAGAGTCGGCTTGACGAGCAAGAGACCCAGCTGACCGCACTGCTGTCCGACCTCGAGGATGTAGACGTGGCCCAGAAGGTCATCGACCTGCAGGGTCACCAGATGTCCTATCGCGCAGCTCTGGCCGTGGGTTCGGTGCTGATCGGAGAAAGCCTACTGGACTATCTGGGTTGAGACGGATGACGGAAGTGCAAGGCGAAACAGACAGCCAGGAGTGCTGGCGCGAGCTGGAGACCCTCCACTGGGGACGTCTCCGCTACCGGGAAGAGGACGTGCTTTACTTTCCTCGTGGGCTGCTGGGCTTTGAAGCTTGCCGGCGGTGGGCCATTTTCACCTCCGAGGAACACCAACCCTTCCTCTGGATGGTGAGCATTGACGACCCCCAGATCGCCTTCGTGATTCTGGATCCGCTCCTGGTGGTCCCGGACTATCGTCCGGCTTTCTGCCAGCGGGATCTGGAAGACCTGGAGGCTGAATCTCTGGAGGACCTGCGCATTTTCAGCATCGTGACTCTTGGTAAGACGGTGGAGACGACGACTATCAACCTCAGCGGGCCCCTGGTGATCAACATCCGGAAGAAGCTGGGTAAGCAGGTAGCCCTGTTGAGCAACAAATACACGACAAAGCATCCCCTCATCGCGAAAAGCGAATAGGGCCGCGGAGCCGAGAGGGAAAGGAGTTCCCGGTGCTGGTCCTGACAAGGAAGTTGGGCGAGAGCATCGTCATCGGCGACAACATCCGGGTGACCGTAGTGGAGATCCACGGCAAGCAGGTCCGGCTTGGCGTGGAGGCGCCGCGGGATGTGAGTGTCCATCGCGGCGAGGTCTACGAGCGAATCGTTGAGGAGAACCGGTTGGCCGCGGGATCCACCGAACGAAGCAAGCTTGATGGCCTCTCGGAGGCCGTGGTTGCCAAACTCAAAGGCAGGTTGAACGGGAAGCCATGAGGCATCCTTTGGTGCAAGAGGCCGCCCCGGCATCGCACGGGCGAGAGATCCTGGTGACCGGGGTCGCGGGCTTCATTGGAAGCAGGGCCGCGCTCCGTCTCGCCTCCCGCGGGTGGCGGGTTCGAGGTCTGGATCGGGTTTCGCCTCCTAGGCCTGTGGCGGATGTACTGTGTCGCCTGATCGTCGGAGACCTGCGCGTCGAGGGTGTGGCCGAAGAGGCACTGGCCGGTGTCGACACCGTGCTGCACGCCGCGGCCCACACGGATTTGCCTCGCGCCCAGGCAGATCCAGAGGTCGACTTCGGCGACAACGTGCTGGGCGCGTTTCGCCTCCTTGAGGCGGCCCGCAAGTCCCGTACTCCTCCTACCATTGCGTTCCTGAGCTCCTTCCGGGTTTACGGGGACAATGTGGACCTGGCACTTGCGGGGCAGGGCCCCAAGGGCTACACCCTGGCGCTTCCCTTCCAGTGGGGGATCTCCGAGCTATTCTCCACCGACCAGTGCGAAAGGACCGCGCACGGCACCCACAAACTCCTGGCCGACCTGATGGCGCAGGAGTTCGCCCACTCCTATGGGCTACGGGTCGGTGTTTTCCGGGTAGGCCCGGTTGCTGGACCAGGGCACGACGCCAGCAGTGACGGCTGCTGGCTGGCCGCGCTCCAAAGAGCCAGCGCGGACCGTCTTCTGCAAATCGATCCCGATCAAACCCTCGATCTCTTGCACGTCGACGACCTCGTCGACGCCGTTCTGGCTTTCGTGGATTCGGACTGGCACCACCTCGTGCTGAATGTGGGTGGCGGGGTGCAGAACGCGGTGCGGCCCTACGACGTGGCGGCGGCGATCCTGACGACCGGCGCCCAGGGGGATGGCAGGGTGGACCCGGCCGGCGTCCTGGCGACCTACCCGAAGGTTTGGGTGACCGATATCGGACGTGCGGCAAGGGCACTGGGCTGGACGCCGCGACGAGATCTCAAAACGATCCTGGAGGAGCAGGGGATCCCCTGGCAGGTGGCTCCCAGCGTCACAAGGGATTCGGCCAGACCTGCAGAGAACATCTGCCTTGGGCTTGCCTAAAGCAGCGCACGATTCGAGAGCCGGGAGGGAGCAATGCGGAGGTCGCTGTGGCCCACGCGCAGGGCCGCCGTCGTTGTGGCCAGGGACGCAGGCGGTGCGACCCAATGGCTCGACATCGGAGAGATCGCGCCCCAGATCGAGGCTGCGGCCGCCAGGGGCTGTGTAGCCGTCGATTTGGTAGGGGGAGAACCCGCTCAGCATCCCAGGCTCAAGGAAATCCGGGATTGTCTACAATCGCTGGGCCTCCACGGAAGCCTCTTTTGCTCCTGCCGAGACGAGGCCTCTCTTCAACGCGCCCTCGACCTTTCATTCTGGGAGGTGATCTGCGTCGCTGCGGGGCGTAGTGAGGTGACCGCGAGATCGCTGGTCAGCGTGGCGCGGCTTCTGGAGTCAGCGTCAGCGGTGGTCCGCCTCAAGTGGTTTTTTGAGCCCGCCTCGTTCGCAGGCTCAATCGGCGATCTGAGGATGTGGATCGACACGCTGAGGCCCCGGTATCTCGAGCTCGTCTACCGGATGAAGCCGTGGAGTCTAGGTCGCAAGGCGATCTCCGCCTCGGTCTGCGAGGACTGGTCCGAGCGTGTCCGGGAATTTCTGGATGGCATTACGGCCGCCAGCGTTCGGTACCGATTGCGCTACGTTCCCCTTTGCCTTTTCCCAGGCAGGGAGAGCCTCATCGTGAATATCCCGCAGATGTTGTTCGATCCCCTGAGCTGGGACTACGGACTATCCCCGAAGGAGGCCAGCCTGTACCTTTCCGCTGCTGAATCGTTCTGCCGCCAATTCAACGTGGCCCACGGACCCTGCGGGATGTGCCTGGCCCGCGGGATCTGCGGCGGAGCTCCAAGGAGCTGGGTGCGCGAAACCGGCTTTTCCGGCCTGCGCCCAATGTATGGCGATTACGAAGAGCCCTTGATGTTCTGGAGGCGAAGATGGGCGACCGCGATAATCGAGGAGGAGGCGGCGTGCGCCGAGCCCCTGCTCTCCGAGGCGGAGGAGCCGTGCACCCTGGTATCTCCGGAAGAAGCCCGCAAGACCGCCGAGGCCGGCCGCAGACCCGAGGACTGGGCCTACGCCTGGATTTCAATCGGCTCGATCCAGAGCATCAGCCCATCGTGGAACGCCTACTTGGCGCAGATCCTCGACGAGACGGAAGGGGTCGTGGCGGTTGCGCCCCTGCCCGAGGATTTCGCCAGCCGCGTCCGGTGTCAGGAGGGATTGCTGCCCTGCACGAATCCGGATCCCCTTGCTGGGGTGCTGGTGCGGAGGGACCAAGTGGAGAGTCTACTGGAGGGCGACAGGCGGCAAGCCGTGGCTCGTCTCGTCGCGCAGGGAAAGGTGATTTTGGCCACCGGGGTGCGTGTTTCCAGAGCACGGAAAATGCCCTGCGGGTTGTCTTCCGCCGGCGTTTCCCGGGAAGGTTCGAAAACCCGCCGAGCCCTTGAGGCGATGGAGGAGCGATCGTGAACGCCCTTCTCAATCACGCGCCGGGCATTACGCGACGCGGCTGCGTCGATATCGGCCATCCCTGCGATATCGATTGTGTCTTCTGCTACCACCGTTACGAGGACCGCGCCCAAAGGCGCTTTCTGCCCGAGGAAGAAATCCGGGCTCGCCTCAGAAGATTCCGCGAGGAATTTGGCCTCGAAATCTGCGATTTCACCGGTGGTGAACCCACCCTCCATCCGGCCATCGTCCGACTCACCGAGTTTGCCGCCCAGATCGGAATCCCCCTCTGCATTATCACCCACGGCCAGGTCCGAAAGAAAGAGCTGATTCGGGCCCTGGTGGAGGCAGGAGTAGCCGAATTCCTGGTGTCCATCGAGGGACCCGAGGTCATCCACAACCGGATGACGAACACCGCGGAGGGGTTCCAGCGCGTCTGCGCGTTTTTGGAAGAGCTGGACCGGCTGGGCTTCCACAACTGGCGGATGAACACGGTGGCCACGTCCATCAACATGGCGGCCCTTGCGGAGCTTGCAGAATGGGCTGTGTCGCTGAACAACCCGCCGAGGAACGCCAATTTCATTGTGTTCAGTCCCCTGCGGGATTGGGCGGGCATGTCCGAAATCGACTTTCAGGCTGCGCACAGCGAGCTGGCACCGCATCTGAAAGAAACCATCGACATTTTCAGCGAGCACGGCATCTGGACGAACGTCCGTTACTACCCGATCTGCCAGCTGCGCGGCTACGAAGAACACGTCACGACCTTCCCCCAGATCATTTTCGATCCTTTGGAGTGGGACTATCGCGCTTACGTCAACATGTGCGAATCCGACATCCGGCGGGTTTACGAGACGGGGATCCAGAGCGTGGTGTGGGCCGAAGCCCCGGCACATGTGTTTTTCAACACCTGGTCCCTGTTGCAGCAGGCCAAACTGTACGTGCACGGTCCCGCGTGTCGTAACTGTGCCCTCCGCCAGATCTGCGACGGCGTGAGCCGGCAATACGCCCATCGATTCGGATTTGGTGAACTGCAACCGTACCGAGGCGAATTGATTCAGGATCCTGTGTACTGGCGCCGCGAGTGCTTGCCATACGCGGTTCACCCCAGCATCTGGTCGGGTCCGCAAACGCTGGTGTAAGTCCGATGGCGAGACCATTGTCTTCCCAAAGCGCTCGTCCCAATGCGGCCTTAAGGGTCTTGCTCGGCCCCGGGGTTGCGGACCCCCGAGGCAACGAGGCCTTCCTGGTGCGCGCGCTGCGGCAGTATTGCGATCTCCGGACATTCGGCCTCCGGCAGGCCGACGTCCGGTTTGACCCCGTCGCCGACTCGTTCCAGGATATCCTGGAGCGTCTGGCACCGTGGAGGCCTGATGTGGTCATCGTCCGAGACGCCGAGTACTATCCGCTCCCCTTCGGAATCGACCAAGCTCCTGTACCGGTGGTAGCGCTGGTGGGTGACTGGAACGTCTGCTACACCACGTACGCCGGCCTTCTTCGCCGTTTTGATCTTTTGCTCACCGATCGTGCCGGGGAGGACGTGCTCCGACGAGATGGGGTGGAACGCGTTCAGTTTTTCCCTCTTTACGGCTTCGATCCGGAACTCCACCGACCCGCAGGCGGAGGTCCAAAGAAGTACGATGTCGCTGTGGTCGCCAACTTGAACCAGGCGATTCACGGGAGGCGGGCCAGACTGCTGTATCGGTTGGCGTCTCTACCGCCCAAGTACCGGATCCGGATCGACACGGAGCTTTACGGGGAGGCCTACGTACGCCTCCTGCAGAGCGCCGAGCTCGTGTTCAATTGCAGCGTGCGCGGCGAGCTCAACATGAGGTCCTTCGAAGCCCCTGCGTGCGGAGCGGTCCTCCTCCTGGAGAGCGACAATCTGGAGTGCGGTAGCCTCTTCGTCGACGGCGAGCACCTTTTCCTGTACGACGAGGAGACCTTGGACAAGGTCGTGGCGACCGCTCTGGCCGATCGCCGGCGGCTACGGCAAGTGCGCGAAAGAATGAACTGGGCGCTCCAGCGGCACAGCTACGCGGAACGAGCCAAAGCCCTTGTACAGCTCCTCCGCGAATTTGTTGCCGGCAAACGACGCGACCCCGGAGAAGAAAGCCCGGGGGGTGCCTGGCGCGACTGGGCCCGCTACTATCTCGGAATTCCCCATCCGTCCTGTCTCCTCAAAGCGCGGCAGATCCTGGAGCAACACGTGCGGGAGGAGCCGGTCCACCTGTGGACCATCGCCGGAATTGTTGCGCACCTGGCGGCGAAGACAGGGGGCTACGAGCAAGAGCAACTCCTTTCGGAGGCCCAGAGTACAGCCGGGCAGGCCCGCCACGAGTTCGGGGTGTCCATGGCCGGCGCGTACAATGTGGCCACAGGTTTCTGGGCCTGCAGACGAGCGACCGAAGCTCACCGTTTCCTTGAGATGTGCCGGAACGAGGGGAGCCCCCGGGATCCCTTGCTCCAGAACGGCTTCGTTATCCCCGGAACCTATGGGGATTTCCGGATGCTTTGGCAGAGGGCATGGACACAGAATGCGGGCCGAGAGGCCGATCGAGCAAGGGACGCCGAACGGGTGATCCACGGGCACGTGAACCATCTTCTCGGAGAAATCGCTTTCCAAGAGGGCAGGTTCGAAGAGGCGGCTCGATTCTGGCTGGAGGCTGTACGTCGGGTACCCGAAGTGGCCGAGACAAGGCATCACCTGGCTTGTGCCCAGTGGAAGCTGGGAGAGCGATGGGCGGCCTACGAGAACCTTCGTCAATGTCTGCAGATCAATCCCTTTCACTTCCCAGCTTGGTTCGACAGTGTTCGTATGCTGGCGGCTTTGGGACGCTGGCAGGAGCTCGATGACTTTGTCCGCCAGAGGCTCTCTGTTGTGCGCCGCATCCCACCCTACGCCGAAGCTGGACTTCAGCTGTCTGCTCTGTGGCGAAGCCTGCGGCCGCAGAACCGCGGTAAGGTTTCGGCCTATTCGGCGGCTTAGCGAAGGTCTGGATTGGCCGAGAGGGTTCCAGAACATAGGTGCGAGCATGTTGCTACACGAACAGGTTCCTACCCGACGAGCTGTGGTTGATGTGAACCGGCGTTGCAATGCCCGCTGCCGAATGTGCTACTACGCCAACAGCCGGGAAAACTGGACGAAGCCGCTGGAAGTCGTGCGGCAGGAGCTGGTCGCGGCGCGGCAACGAGGCAATTTCTACGTCGATTTCACGGGCGGGGAGCCTACCGTACATCCGCAGATTGTGGAAATCGTGGAGGCGGCGCGCGAGCTCGGACTCGAGCCTTGTATCATTACGAACGGAATGGCACCTCGGCGCATCGCCCAGATTGCTGAAGCCGGCTGCCACGAGTGGCTCCTGTCCATCCACGGACTGGGAGAAGCCCTGGATGAGATTCTGATGGTGCCGGGAGCCTGGAGACGGATGCTCGAAACGATCCAGGTGCTCAAAGAGAGGAACTGCTACCTGCGCGTGAACTGCACTCTGACCCGCTACAACGCAACCCAATTGCCTGAGCTGGCCCGATTTTACGCAGAGGTGGTCGACCCGCACATTGTCAACTTCATCAACTTCAACCCCTACTACGAATGGGGGAAGCCCGAACAGCCCGATGTCTACCGAAAGCTGAATGAGGTACAGGTGCGGGTTTCCGAGGTTGCTCCGTACCTCCGCGAAGCAATCGACCTCTTGGACAGCGCCTGGATCTGGACGAACGTCCGGTACTTTCCGATGTGTCTCCTCCGGGGGTACGAGCGGCACGTATGCAATATCCCGCAGGTAGTGTTTGATCCTTTCGAGTGGGATTATGGGGCTTGCCCGAAGACCGTCGAGTCCTTCACCCAGGTGACCCGGCGGATGGCCTCGAACATCCTGACCCAGGAGGGGAAATGTGCCCGTTGCGGTATTCGGGAGGTCTGCGGCGGGCTCAATAGGAACTACTTCAAGCTGCACGGGGATAGCGAACTCATCCCCTACGATTTCGTCGCCTCCGAGATCTACACCTTCCGCGATGATTTGTCGGCCGACATCATTGTCCCGGCCTACCGTCCCTCGGCCTCTTTGATGCGGCTGATGAACGAGATTATCGAAAAGACCCAGCCGCCCTACAATCTCATTCTCATCCAGAAAGCTCAAAGCGCGGCCCGAAATCGAAACTGGGGTTTAGAAAGAGCCAGAAGCCGGTACGTGATCATGGTCGACGACGACATCACCAATCTCCCGTACGGCTGGAATCGGGCTTTGATCGAAATACTCCGGGAGCACCGCCACGTGTTGGCTGTTTCCGCCCGGCTTTTCACGCCGGAGGGTCTACCGGGAAAGAACACGGCGAACAACTTCGATCTTTCCTCGCCTCTGGTACCGGTGGAGATGATCCCCACCGCTTGCTGTGCGTTCCGTAACACGGACCTGCGTTTCGATGAGCGGTACATCCGTGCGGGTTGGGAGGACACGGATTTCTTCCTGCAGCTGCGGAAGGCTCGACCGGGTGTGTTCGTGATCGCTAATACGGTACAGGTGGTTCACCTGAACGAGGAAAAGAACGACGGCGGGGCGGCCAACGAGTACAATCGGCGCCTGTTCCTGGCCAAGTGGTGCGCGACGAGTTCGCCTCCAGCGTCAGGATGGCCGGTAGAGGAGGGGAAAAGTGCAGACTTGCGAGCGCAGGCCGTAAGCATCGGAATCTGAGCTGAACTGGGGCAAGAACTCGTGGGTGCGATCCTTGTGATCCAGCCGCTGCAACACGGAGATGCCTTGCAGATTCTGCCGGCACTGGCGGGGCTCCGTCGGCTTTGGCCCGACCAGGAAGTCTGGGTACTGGGGCAAGGGGAGTATGCCAACCTTTTGCGGCAAAGCCAGTTCGTGGAAGGTGTGGTCGGTCTGGACTTCCAGCTCTCGCAGGCCACCCCGCAGGCGTTCGAGATCTGGGCCCAGGCGGCCATGGACGTTCTGCCCCTCCGCAAGTGGCGCGGCGTAGTAAACCTGTCCCAAAGTGCTCCGGCCGGACGCCTTGCGGACCTTATAGGGGCACAGTGGAAAGCTGGGATGCTTGTGCAACGGGATGGCACCCAGGTCCTGGCCGACGATCCCACGCGTCTGTTGTTTGGAGCGATCCAGACGCGTCCCTTTGCCCGTATTCATCTCGGCGATTTCTATAGGCTGATGCTCAGGGTTGATCGATGGGTCCCCGAGATCCTGTTCTCCCCAACACGCGGTGAGCAATCTCTCGTTTCGGAGCTTCTGCGTGACAGGGGCTGGGATGGCCGCGAACCTCTCCTTGTGTTTCAGCTCGGCGGGAGCACGTCGAACAGGCTCTGGCCCGTCGAATCCTTTGCCCGCGTAGGCAGGGAGGTTCACGCCTGGGGCCTGCGGCCGGTCCTCATCGGCCCCCCGGAGGAGAGAGCCCTTGCGCAGGCGTATTTCCAGCTTGCACCCGAAGGGGTCATTGACCTAGTGGGCTGCCTTCCAACGGACGCGCTGCCGGCGCTCTTCCACAAGGCCTGCGCGATGGTCGCCACAGACGTCGGAGCCGCACACATTGCAGCGCACTGCGGATGCAAAGTCGTCGGGATCTATTTTTCCACCGCTTGGGTGCACGAGACTGGACCCTATGGCGAGGACCACTGGGTCTGGCAGGTGGAGCTGCCCTGCGCGCCGTGCTTTGATCGCACCGCCTGCGTGGAGAGGCGATGCGCGAGGATCGTCCGCCCCGAGGATGTTCTGTGGACCCTAACCGAGGCCGGGCTTGCGCCGAGTTCGAAGAAAACGAGACCGCCTTCTTCGCCTTTGGCGCGCCTTTTCCGCTCGCGCCGGACGGATCTCGGGCTTTTGCGTTTTGAGCCCGTTTACCCGGCAGGCGACACGGTGCAGGACCGGCTCGCCGTCGCGGTTTCGGAGGCCGCATGGTTGGTGCTTACAGGGACAAGGTCCAGGAACACAGGCGACTGGGCACGGGATGGCGGTCACCGAATCGCACCAGAGCTCGTCGCCAGTGCCGAGGCCCTGCGAAGGATTGGGTGTCTTGCCCGAGCCGCAGAGCAAGAGTGCCGGGTTATTCTCCGGATGCTCCGGCAGAAGGCGCAGCTCGGGGACGTGAAGCGCCGGAACGATCGCTTGCGCGCCTTGGACGAGCAAATCGCCTCGACGGCGGAAGACTCTTTGCTTCTTAGGGGCTACCTCTCCACGGCCTTGCGAACTCTGCCCGGACACACTCCGACGGAAATGGCGCAGGAGGCAGCGCACGTCTACCGCAGAACTGCTGAGATCGCGGAACTAGCTGTCCAGAAACTCCTGGAAACTTGCGTGGCGTCTGAAGGAGCGGCAGCAGAAATGGGAGGGAAGCTGCTTGGTGCCAGAAAACACGAGGAGCCCGCACCGCAGGCCACAACTTAGTCTGTGCATGATCGTACGCAATGAAGAGCCATGGCTGGCCCGTTGTTTGAATAGTGTGCGGTCAGCCGTGGATGAGATCGTCGTGGTCGATACCGGTTCCACGGACAGGACGGCGGAAATCGCCAGTCGCTTTGGAGCCAGGGTCTTCTCAGAGCCATGGCGAGAGGACTTTGCCGCAGCGCGCAATGTTTCGTTGCGGGAAGCCACGGGGGACTGGATCCTGGTTCTCGACGCGGACGAAGTAATACCCGTAAAGGTCTTGCCCAAGCTGAGGAGGGCCATTGAGGAGCCCTTTGCCGACGCCTACCGGATGACCACCCGCAACTACCGCTACGATTCGATTGCCTACGGTTGCCGGCCCACCCAGGACGAGTTCGAAGAGGAAAAAGGCTACCCCTTCTGGGTGCCGAGCACCAAGATTCGGCTGTTCCGACGCCTCCCAGGGATTGAGTTCCGCGGCGCCGTCCACGAACTTGTGGAGGAGTCGGTGAGGGAGTTGGGCCTGAAGGTCGCCGACCTTCCGGTCCCCGTCCTCCATTTTGGGGATGCCGACAAGCGCCGCTCTCCTGTCCGTTACTTGAGGGCGGCTGAGAGGAAGGTCCAGGAGCGCCCCGAGGATCCCCTCGCCTTCCAGGAGTTAGCTGGGATCCAGGCACGGGCGGGCTTATACGAGGAGGCGATTCGGTCCTGCGATCGCGCTCTTCAGCTCCTTGGCGAGGGTAAGGGCAGCCCCTACGTGTCCAAGGAAATTATCCTCCTTATCCGAGGGCAAGCGCTTCAGAACCTGGGAGCGTACGAGGAGGCGGCTAAGTGTTACCAGGAGGGTCTGCGAACCAATCCCCGTTCGCACGAGCTGGCGAACAATCTGGGGGTCTGCTACGAGTGCCTGGGCAACTACGAGGAGGCCGTGCGATGGTACCAGAGGGCCTACTCCCTTTGCCCCGAGCGCCCTCTAAGCAGGGAGAACCTGAAGCGGGCACGGAGGAAGCTGAACAGAGAGCGGAGCCTGAGCGTCTGCTTGATTGTGCGGGACGCCGCGGCTACCTTGTCCAGGGCCCTGGACAGCGCTCGGCACTTTGCGGACGAGATCGTGGTGGTGGACACCGGATCGAAGGATGAAACTCTTGCCATAGCGGAGCGCTTCGGGGCTCGGATCGGGTATTTCGCCTGGCGCAATGACTTTGCGGCAGCCCGCAACGCCTCGCTGGAACTCGCCACCGGGGACTGGATCCTCTGGTTAGACGCCGATGACTACGTCCCACCCACCGAATGGCCCAAGATTCAGGAACTCAAATACCAGCCCCTTGACCGGGCGTTCATGTTTCTGCTGCAGAATGAGGGGGTCGCCAGGGAGACTTGCTGGCAGGTGCGAATGTTTCCCAACCGGCCGGAGCTGAGGTTCCGGTTCCCGGTGCACGAGCAAATCGTCCCGGCTCTTGAGGAGAACGGGTACACCATCTGTACAGCGCCGGTCACCGTCGTCCATACAGGGTACGCCTCGCACGAGGTGGTGCAGGCGAAGAAAGAGCGGTACCTGCGCATGCTCCAGAAGCACGTCTCGGACAATCCCGAAGATGGGGTCAGCCGGTACCACCTGGCATTCCTGTACCACACACTGGGGCGGCAGCAAGAGGCCATCCGCGAGTTCCGGGAGGTCCTGTCAAGGAACCTGGATCTTCGTTGCGGACTGAAACTGGCCACCAATGCCTGGCTATACCTCGGCCGTGCACTTCTTGCAACCGGGGCCCTGGACGAAGCGGAAGAAGCCCTCCGGAAAGCTCAAGAGTACGAACCAGGTCATCCTTTGGTCCTCGTTTCCCTGGCCCAACTGTACAATGCCCGCGGCGAACCTGAGCGCGCCCTCGCTGAGCTGGGCAATTTGGGCGAGCAAGCGATTCCCCCCACCGGACATCCTATCGACCTCGAGGCCCTTGCGTACGCGATAGCCTATCAGCGGGGCTTGGCCCTGGAGGCCCTGGGCCGTTACCGTGAAGCCGTCGATGCCTATCTGGCGGCGCAGGAAAAGACGCCCCGTTTTGATCCCGCAGCCAAGCGAGTCGGCGAGCTCATTGTCAAGATCGGAGATGGGAATGAAGTGGATCGTCTGGTCGCCGCACTGACCAAGCAACCTGCGTCGGTCGAGACGCTAACGAACGTGGGTTTGACCCTCGCGCAGGGCCAGTTTCTTGCCGCGGCAAGAACACTCCTTGAAACGGCGACTCGCCGGGATCCCGGGCACATTACGGCGTGGAGGGCTCTTGCCCGAGTGGCAAGGTACCAGGAGGGACCGGAGGCTGGGCGGGTTATTCTCCTTGAGGCGGCAGAGCGAATCCCCGAGAGCGAGGACTTGATGGGGGACCTGGTGGAGCTTCTGCTTGAAGAGGAGCGACTGGACGATCTGGCGTCTCTCCCGTACCCTCAGGCGTGGCCGGCGCGACTGGCCGCCCATCTCCTCCGCGGCGACCCCGATGGAGTCGTCGAGGTGCTCGAGCGGCATCTGAGTGGCACAACGGCCGGCGCCGACCTCTCGGTCGAAACGGTCTGGCGCCAAGCGGTGTCCCTAAATCCGCTCTTCCGATTTCTCTTGGCTGTGGCTTGCGCGTGGCTGGAACCGTCCTTACTGGAAGCTGCCGAGGTCGCTGTGCGCGGATGGTTGGAGCGAGGGAAGACCGAGCGAGCCTTGGCCCTCGCCGAACACGTAGTCCTGCACAACCCCAATGATCCAGGCGCTTTCGAACTGCTCAAAATATGCTACGCCCGCCTTGGGGTTCGAGACGCGGTTCGCATGTGCGAGGAGCGGATCGCCCTCTTGAGGCAGATGCCGGCCACACTGGTAGGAACTTAGAATTCCCCTGCTCGGCCGGCTGCGCGTCCCTACCGAATCAGGACCATACGTCGGACGCTGCGCCAGTTACCCGCCTCTGCCACAACGACGTAAACCCCGGACGCAAGCTCGCGTGCGTCGAACCAGATCTGGTAGAAGCCCGGCTGGAGGGTCCTGTCCAGCGGAGACGCCACCCACTTCCCGTGAGCATCGTAGATCGTGATCTTTGCCGCGCAGGGCTCGGGAACGCCGAGGCGGAGAATCGTCCCCAGATTGAACGGGTTCGGGAAGTTCGGGAATAGCGTGAACTCGCTCGGAACCTCGGTTGGGCTTTGCACAGCCAGGAGTGGCTGGAATTCGGCTATGACCACCTTGTCCCGATCCATGACCAGCGTGGCCGGATTTGCGTTGCCGGAGAGGTCCCCGCCCCAGCCGGTGAACTGCCATCCCTCTTCCGGCACGGCGACAAGGGTAACGGTATCCCCCACGAAGTACGTCCCTCCCCTCGGGTGAAGCTCAACACGTCCTCTTCCGTTTACCCAGAGGGCAAGCTGCACCCGCGGCAAGGGCGCAAACCGGGCTATGACAAGAGTGTCTTGGGTGAGAAACAGGGAGTCCCGGAGACTGGAACCGGCGAGGCCTTTTTCCCAGCCCACGAAGTGCCATCCAGTTGCGGGTACAGCTTGAACCGTGACGCGGGAGCCTCGCGGGTAGATTCCCCCCGGGGGATCCAGCTCGACCCGTCCTTGCCCCACCACCTGTACGTGCAGCGCCACCTCGTCAAGAGCAGGGTCGAAAACAAAGACAGCCACCACGCGTTTGTTGTCGT
The DNA here is from genome assembly GCA_034506315.1 of candidate division KSB1 bacterium. GTDB lineage: Bacteria > Zhuqueibacterota > Zhuqueibacteria > Oleimicrobiales > Geothermoviventaceae > Zestofontihabitans. The sequence goes on from JAPDPT010000012.1 coordinate 54,128, forward strand.
CCACCACAAGGCTGGTCGGATTGAACGAACCGCTCAGGTCGCCCTCCCAATGGTCGAAGCGCCAATTGGGCCCGCGCTGAGCGTAGAGCTCAACCGTGGATCCTATCGGATAGCTTCCGCCCGGCGGGTTGAGCACCACCGTCCCCAGGCCGTCCACGGACACCTCGAGCCGTTTGTGGTGAGCGACGGGCACGGCGCTGTAGAAATCGACCCCGTTGCTGTAGACGTCGTTGTTTTCGAGCACGATGCCTTTGCCGGCGAGGATACGGATTCCATAGGCGTTGCCATGAACTCGGTTCTCTACCAGCCAGATATCGGTAGGGTCGCCTACCCCTCGGCCCTCCGTCCCTGGATCATGGGCGAGCAGGATGCCGATAAAACCAGGTGCCGGGTTATCGTGAATCCAATTGCCTTTGACGAACGCCCTGGGTGCATTGAGGAGGTAGATGCCTTTACCACCCGTTACCTGGCTGCCGGTAATCTCGTTGTACTCCACACGGGTATCCGGCGAGCCGAGGTAGATTTTTACCCCTTCGCGGCAATTGATCACTCGATTGTGGTGGATGTAGTTGTAGGGCCCGGAGGCATCATGGGTAGAGCCTGTATTGCCCACTCCGACGCCTGCCCCCGTCGCGACGTTTCGGATCTCATTCTCACGTATCTCGTTCAGGTATTCATCTTCGCCGTGCAGGTCGATCGCGTCGAGAAGGATGCCGTCGAAGAAATTTCCCTGGACCAGGTTGTTGTGGGTGGCGTACTGGAGGAGGACGCCGTGCCGCAGGTACGGACCATAGAAGGAGCAACCTTCCACGAGATTGAATTTCGAGTTGTTGTTAGGAAGGCCATTGCCCAGAATGCAGACTCCGTAACCGGCCCCACCGGGGCCGACGTCTGTCGCATTGCGGAACACGCATCCCCGGACTACGACGTCGTAGCTGTTCTGCACGCGCACGCCGTGGCCGCGGAAATTCTCGACACCCACATTCTCGATCACAATGCTGTGACTTGGGCTTCCGCTGGCGTCCTCAATGCAAATGGCGTAGCGAGGTCCGCCCCCCTGGGGGTTGTTGGCCTCCGTGTTCCGGGAGTAGGCGCCCCGGAAGTCCGCGGTAAGGGTCAGATCGGAAATCACCACCTGGCTGATGCCGCGCAGCCTCAGGAACCTTTCAACCGTGGCGTCTCCATAGGCTGACTTGAGGAAGGTACTCTCGCGTCCATCGCCGCGAAGATTGACCCCCGACTTGAGGTAAATGTGCGTGCGGCTGTCACCGGAAGCCGTGGAGCGGAAGTTGTAGAATCCGGCGGGAAAGAAGATCTCGTCACCGGCACGAGCAGCTTCCAGAGCCGCCCGGATCGCGGGCAGGTCATCGTGCTCGCTGTCGGTGGGATCCGCGCCAAAGCTGAGTACGTTCAGGCTCGCCCCTCTCACGGCATTCGGTGGGGGATGAGGATGCGGACTGCCGTCCTCTTCGTAAAGGCCGGGATACTGTGCGCCGGACGATGCAGGAAGCAGAGCGGAGGCCGCGACGGAAACGAGCACCAGTTGCAGAAGGGTGACGAAATTGGGGGGCACGGAAAGGGCGCTTTTTACTCCCCTCCTGGGATTCATCCCTTCGTTGCCTCGCACGTTCCCGGAGTAGATGTTTGCGCGACCCATTTCCACACGACCTCGCACCAAAACTGCCGCCCTTCTCGGTTGAAATTCCTCTCCCTGGACCTGGCCTACGGCTAACGCACAACGGTGACCTGCTTGGTGGCTGAATACGGCCCGCTGCGCACCTGGCACAGGTAGATCCCTGAGGGGAGCTGTGTCCCATCCAGCCGGAGAAGATGTTCGCCGGCCGGCAACTCCCCGTAATGGTGCACAAGAACAAGGTGCCCGCGCGAGTCAAAAACAGTCAGGTCTGTACGCAAGCGCAGCGGGAGACAGACGGGGATCATGGTCGTGCCGTTGCACGGATTGGGGAAGCACGGGCCCAGGACGAACCGCTGCGGAATTGTCCAGGGTTCCCAAACCCGGGTTTCCCTTTCGAACGTAGCCAGCACCACCTTGTCCCTGTCCATTACCAGCACAGCCGGGTTGTCGCTGCCCTCGAGGTCGCCTCCCCATTCCTTGAAGCGCCAACCGAGCTCGGGGACCGCAGTGACGGTCACCCGGGTTCCCTCAGGGTAGACCCCGCCAGGAGGGTCCAGCTCCACGTGACCGCCCGAAGAGAACACGAAGACGCGCAGTGTGTACGTGGCGGCCGAGATCTGCTGGAATACAGCCCGCACCATCGCGTCGTTTGCAAGAGTGATCGAAGCCTGAGGGTCCACGCCGGAAAGATCCCCTTCCCAGTGGGAGAAGCGCCAGCCGGGGGACGGTACTGCAACCACCCGCACGGGAGTTTCCGCCTCGTAGACCTGACCGGCAGGGTCCAGCACGATTTCTCCCTGCCCGACGGTCTGGAGCCCCAGAAAGACCGGATGTAGTTCAACCATCCAGCTCGGTCCGACGTCCTCAGGGCGGAGCGGTCTTCGCAGGATAGGCGAGCCGGAGACTTCGTCTGCCCCAACATCCTTCCGCTCGTCGCGGGGCTGTCCATCCATATCCTCCCGAACGAAGGTGTAGTCGCCCACCGCGGAGTCGATAGCTGGACTATCGGGGGCAGGGCGCCAGAGCCCATCTTCGGTCGGCTGCAGACGAGGATCTTCAAACCGAATCCCGGGGGTAGGGGGGAGGCCCAGCTTCGATCCCCAGAACAGATTGCCTTCCCAGATTGTGCCCACGGGCTCGCTTTCTAAGCGGACGACCTGGTAGCTTGTCTGAACAAGGTTGTTGGCAAACGTACATGCCTCGGGACTCAGGGTCTGCTGCGGATCTTCCCCGAACCCGATCAGGATGGATACGCGACAGTCCACAAACGTATTGAATGCGATCAGAGCCCGCTTCACCTGGAAATATCCTTCGGGCGGTGAATGGGGAATACCGTCCATTAACGTCAGGGCTGCGCGATAGTTATCACCGTAAAGGCCGCAGAAGTAGTTGTTCAGGATTCGGTGATCTTCGCCTGTGACCCGAACACCTCCGGCCCGAGGGTTTCGATTGCCAAAGAAGAAGTTGCCCTCGACCACATTTCGATGTCCGTGACGAAGGGTGAGGGCCCCTTCGCATTCCACGAACGTGTTGTACCGATAAACGTTGCCGCAGCTTTTGCTGGAAATGATCTCGGATTCCCCGTTACACTGCTCGAAATAATTGAACTCCACCGTGGTGTACGAGTCGTACATTGCCCAGTCGCTTGTTCCGACGCGGATTGTCTCGCCTCCGTTCGTACCCAGCTCAGGCCTCCGGGCGAAGTAATTATGGTCGATCCGATGATAGTTCGGCTGCGAAGAAAGCCAGACCACCAGGGTCGTGCCAATGTTCTCTTTTCCTTCGAAGTAGCAATGATCTACCCGGTTGTGCGTGCCGTAGAGAGAGACCCACTTACAGTCCACGGACTTGTTGGGCGGATTGTAGTCCACGAAACTACAGTTCGTCAGGCGGGAGTGATGGGCCTGCTGACTTCCGTACCGAAACTCCACAACGGCGCCGGACTGGGTGTATCCACCCACAAACCGCAGCCCGTCTACGAGGAGAAACTCGCCGGCAATGCGCAGCACCGAGCTCCCCGTGAGGAACACGTGCCCTGGGTTCTCGGCCCGCAGTACGATGGAGTCGCTCGCTGTTCCATTCGCCCGGAAGATCAAATTCGCGTCTTTCCAGATGCCGTTGGCGAGGGTCACCGTATCGCCGGGGGCGAGCTTGCGCACCGCGTCATTAAACTCGCTCAGATTGTGGACCAAGTAGTCCGTGGCCCTGGCAGGCTGGCTTGCGCACGTCAGGGCTCCGAGCAGGAGAAGGCCCCACCGGGTACGGCTCGCCGATCCCGCTTTTCCGCGCCAACTTGCGCTCACCCGCTTCGACGAGCAGCGCTTCGGCCTACGTCGGCCGGCGCGTTCGTACGGGGGAGCTGGTCCGTCATCTCTTGAAGAGCTTGCGTCGCGTAAGGGTGTACCCGTTTCCCCCGTGCGGGACTCTTCAGCCCCCGCAACCAGACTGTACTTTCGTTCCGGCCGATACCGTGACACCTTCGTGCCCCTTGCCTGTGGGAAAAGGCCGCGCCCCATCAGGACGCGGCCCCTTCGGTTATTCTCTTCCCAAGAACTCGCTGCGTGCATTACTTCATGAGCACCAGCTTCCTCGCTGCCGTGAAGTCACCGGAGCGAAGGACGTACACGTAGATGCCGGAGGCAAGCGAGCTCCCGTTTAGCTTCACTTCGTGGGAGCCAGCTCCGAGATCGGCGTCCAAGATGGTCGCGATGAGGCTGCCTCGCGTGTCATACAGCTTGAGGGTCGTATGGCCCGCCTTAGGCAGATCAAACCGGATCGTGGTCACTGGGTTGAACGGATTGGGGTAATTCTGCCAGAGGACGTAAGTCGTTGGCAACTCGCGCGCCGAGGCCTGGACTCCAACCGGCGGGTTTGTGGCCCAGCGCAGGTCGCCGAGGGCCGTCCCGTCGTGGGCCAGGCCATAGAGAGGAGAGCCGGGGAGCAAGGTGAAGTCCCCGTGATCCGGGTCGGCAAACATCGGGTCGAAGCCCCAAATCGTGGTGGTGTCAACGTAGCCGCCCTTCGGTGCTTCGATGGGCACACGCTTCACCCGGAACGTGTCGATGTGCGAGACCACCGTCCCAGCCCCTTGCGCCTCGATGAGGTCGTCGTCGCGGCCGTGGCCCGAGGTGCGGCTCTTGGCGATAATCAGGTCTCGGACCACAGCGCCACTGCTGTTCTTCAGGTAGATGACCCTGGTGGCCGTGTTGTAGAATGTGAGGTGTTCCAGAATCACGGGCGGATCCGGCGTGGCCGGGTTGGCGTCCGAATAGTACCGCACGGCTTCGGCGTCAATGTTGACGAAGGTGCAGTTGCGTACGATGAGCGTATCCAATGCGCGGTCCGTCGCCCATTTCTCGGTGTCGGAAATGCGCAGGGCCTCGTAGCCGATGTTCTGGAACGTGCAGTTCTCGAACCGTACGGTGCCGGCGCGGACGCCCACGTCGATCTTGAAGGCGTGCCCATCGGCGTTCGGGTCCTTCCTCTCGTACAGGTTTCGAAACTCGCAGTCGATCACCGTTACATTGGCGCCCGGTCTGACGGAATCTCCGCCCTCGTAGTGGCGCATCCGGATTCCGTATTTCATTCCGTGGCTGAGGGGATGCCCGCCGTCGACGATCACGCCAATGAGGGTGAAGTCGTCGAACACCCGGAAAATGTCCAAGTTGCTGGCCTCGGGGTCGCTATTGGTAACGATAGGCTTCTGTTCGAGCCCCGGTTTGGCCATGATGACCAGCGGCGCGCGGACATCCACATTCTCCGTGCTGCGGGAGGTGTAGAGGCCGCCCGGTACAGTCAGGACGAGGGTGTCGATCGTGCTATTGTTATTGGCGAACTCCACAGCGTCCCTGAGGTCCCAGGTGGTATCGACTTCCAGGCGCCGCACACCCAGTTGAATCTCGGAGAAGACGGCCGTAACGTTCTTATTGGAGTCCATGACCAGGGTGTCGGGGTTCTCTGCCCCAGTGAGGTCACCCGCCCATCCGGCAAATTGCCACCCGAGCGCCGGTTGGGCGCGCAGGATCACGACCTGGCTGCTATCGTAGGTCCCGGTGACCGAGGGCGGGGTTACAACGACCGTCCCCATCCCGACCGTTGCCACCTGCAGGGTGAACTGCGGGAGCACGCTTGCGAACACCGCTACCACGGTCATGTTGGAATCGAGCGCAAAGCTGATGGGGTTGACAGTGCCGGAGATGTCGCCTCTCCATTCCACGAAACGCCAGGTTGCGGTGTCCGGAATGGCCGTCAAGGTGACCACGGTACCCTGATCGTACGTCCCGCTTTCGGATGGCTGGGGCTCGACCTGGACGTGCCCGTGGCCAACGGTCTGGACCGTGAGGCGTACCTGAGGCGTGGTGCTGCGGAAAACGGCCACAACCGTTTGATCCTGGTCCATGATGACCGTGACGGGATTGGCGTTGGGTGGGAAGCCGGGCTGAACGTTGCCGATCCAGCGGGCCAGTTCCCAGCCTTGCTCCGGAACCGCGGTCAGGGTGACCACCGTACCCGGATCGTACTGGTAACCTGGGGGGTCTACAAGGACCGTGCCCTGGCCTTGAATCTCCACGGTGAGCCTGAGCTTGGCGAATTCCACGGCCCACCGCAGGTCGCCCATGGCCAGGCCGTCATCGGCAGCTCCTCGAACAGGAGAGTCCGGGGCCAGGGTGTAGTCTTTCTGAGCCGGGTTCGCGTACTTGGGGTCGACGCCCATCATCCCCGGTCCTTTTGTGGCGCCGCCGACAAGACCGATGGGACGCACGCCGAAAGTGTCGCAGTAGCTGATCGTGGAGCTACCGTAGAGCTTCATGGACTCCGTAGCTCCCCCCTTCTGCCGCGTGAAGATCGAATTCTTGATCTGGACATCGGTGACGTCCACGGGGTAGATAATCCGCTTGTTCTGGCCGGAGCCAATGCTGATGGAGTCGAAGGTGCAGTGATTGATGCGGACCACCGGGTTGCTGTACTGAAGGTACAGGGCCTCGCGGCCAATCGTCGTGAAGGTACAGTTGTAAATATCCACGTACTGGACAATCGGGCCGCCGGCCTCCGTCGACTCGCGCAGACACACAGCTTCGTAACCGGCTTCGTCAAGGATCGAATTGTGGATGATCACCGTATCCAGGAATACCTTGGAGTAGCCCTTGATCAGCGCCTCTTTCGTGTGGTGCAGCACGCAGTCGTAGATCTTCAGGTTGCAGTGGAAGGTGGAGTCCACCTGGGGCAGACCGTAGGGTGTGCGCACGATGTTCTTCGCAAAGGGGGCACCGCCGTCGACCATGCGGCCGTCCAGGTCCAGGCCGATCAGGGTCAGACTGCCGCCCTTTGCGATCTCAAACAGGCGAGCGCTGGTGGCGTCGCTCTTGGTGATGCGCACTATGGGTCGCCTCTCCAGTCCTGCCTTTGCCCGGATAGTGAGCTTCTTATCGACCACTAGCCTGTCCGTGGACGATTCCGTGTAAAGGCCTCCCGAGTCGACGAGCTCGAGAGTATCGCCGTCGGCTGCAGCCTCCATAGCGGCGCGGAGGGTACCATCTCCGGCCACGACCGGATGGACAACAGGACCGGCAAGCCGCGGCTCCCAGCGCAAATCGCCCATGGCCCGTCCGTCATCTGCCATCCCCAGAACGGGCGAGTCGAGCGCGAGCGTGTAGTCCTTCTGTGCGGGATTCGTGTACTTGGGGTCCACCCCCAGCATCCCGGGTCCCTTCGTGGCGTTATCCACAAGCGCGATGGGGAAGACGTTGAAGGTGTCGCAGTAACTGATACTGGAGTTGCCGTACAGTTTCATCGACTGGCCGACGGTGCCGAGCTGGTTCGTGAAGATCGAATTCCTGATCTGCACATCGGTCACATTGACAGGATAGAGGATGCGCTTGTTCTCGCGGCAGCTAATGGAATCGAAGGTGCAGTGGTTGATACGAACCGTCGGGTTGCTGAACTCGATGTAGAGGGCCTCGCGGCCGATCTTCGTGAAGGTGCAATTCTCGATGTCCACGTATTGCACGATAGGACCACCCGCCGTGCTGGATTCGCGGAGGCAGATGGCTTCGTAGAGGGCCTCGTCCAAGATGGAGTTGTGGACAATCACCGTGTCGAGAAAGACCTTGGAATACCCCTTGATCAATGCCTCTCTGGTGTGATGAAGGAGACAGTCGTAGATTTTCAGGCTACAATGGAATGTGGAGTCGAGCTCGGCTAAGCCTGAGGGTGTGCGAACGATGTTCTTGGCGAACGGGGCTCCTCCGTCTACCATGCGGCCGTCCAGGTCGAGGCCGATCAGGGTAAGGCTGCCACCCTTGGCGATCTCGAAGAGGCGTGCACTGGTGGCATCGCTCTTGGTGATGCGTACAACAGGCCGCCTTTCCAGGCCCGACTTAGCCCGAATGGTCAGCCTCTTGCCGACGATCAGTTTCTCCGTGGACGATTCGGTGTAGAGGCCGCCGGAGTCCACAAGCTCCAGGGTATCACCGTCCGCCGCAGCCTGGATGGCGGCCAAGAGAGTGCCCTCACCGGAAACCACCTGATGTACCGTTTGGGCACTGGCCATCCCCACGGCCAAGAGGACGAGAAGGCCCGCTGTCCAAAGCGATCTCGGCTTCATCTTGCCCTCCAAGTTGTTGGCTCGCTCTCACCTCTGTTCGCTCCCGTCAAATCGCGGGGCTTTCGCGCTTTGTGACCGGAACGTGCGTCTTCCGGTTACTTCAGGAGGGTCATCTTCCTCCGAGCGGTGAAGTCTCCAGCACGAAGCTCGTAGAAGTAGATGCCGGCCGGAAGCTGAGACCCGTCAAACACGATCCGGTGCTCCCCGGCATCGAGACCCCACTGGACCAGCGTTTTCACCTCCTTTCCCTGCAAGTCGTAAACCTTCAAGTAGACCTTTTCGGCTCTTGGAAGGGTGAAGACGATGGTGGTGGTTGGGTTGAAGGGGTTGGGGTAATTCTGCTCCAGCCGATAGGTCCGGGGTGTCTCCAATCCCCTCTGCTTCACGCGGGTAGCGGGCTCAAAGGTGGCAACCAGGTGGACGGGCTCATGGACGGTCAAGGTCAGGGGGTTGGCCGAACCCGAGGCGCTGCCCGACCATCCGGCGAAAGTCCATCCAGAGTCGGCGATGGCGGTGACGGTGACCTGCGTTCCAGGCTGGTAGCTACGGCCTCGCAAGGAGGGATCGAAGCGCAGGCGCCCTTGTCCGACCACCTGGTAGAAGAAGGGAACCACCGTAGGCGTGTGCTTGGCCCAGCGCAAGTCACCGAGAGCTGTGCAATCATGGGCTGCGTAGTAGGCATGTGACTCGGGCCGGAGTGTGAAGTCCTTGTTGGCCGCATCCGTGTACAGGGGATCGAAGCCCCAAATGGTGGTGGTGTCGACAATCGCGCCCTTCGAGCCGTCCAGCGTCTTGGCGGCCCGGTTGTCGAACACAATGTTCAGGGTGTCGACGTGGCGCAGGATCGAACCGGGTTTCTGGACCTGGATTACAAAGTTGTTCCGGTCAGGCCGCCTCAGGCTGAGGAAGCTGTTCGTGATGATTAAGTCCTGCATGATTGTCCCCCAGTTGTTCTTGATATAGGCGACGCGTGTGGCGGAGTTGTTCACGGTCAGGTGTTCAATCAGGATGTACGCATCCGGCGTGTTGTCGTCTGTATCGGCGTAAAAGCGGATGCATTCGGAGCCGATATTCACGAAGGTGCAATTGCGCACGATGAGGGTGTCCAGGCAGCGAGGCGTGGCGTATTTCTCGGTCTCGGTCATACGGATCGCCTCATCGCTGATGTTCTCGAAAAAGCAGTCCTCCACCTGAACCTTGCCCACTGTATTGATATTGCTCAGGAAGTAGATGGCGTGTCCCTCCGCCAGCGGATCCTTCTTCTCGGCGAAATTGCGGAAGATGCAGTTCCGTACGATCAGCCTTAGGCCTTTTTTCGCTTTGATCAGGTTGTTCGGGCTGTTCCC
>JAPDPT010000013.1 GCA_034506315.1 candidate division KSB1 bacterium
CAGTGTCATCCCCTTGTTCTCCATCGCTCCCTCTCACTCCGGTTGCTGATTGGTGATAAGCTCGGCTTCGCTGAAGAAAAAGGCGATCTCCTTGCGCGCATTATCCGGGGAGTCTGAACCGTGGACGATGTTCTCCTGCTTGTTGGCCGCGAAGGCATACCGAATCGTGCCCGGCGCCGCCTCTTTAGGGTCGGTGGCCCCGATCAGCTCGCGGAAAGCGGCTACCGCATTCTCCTTCTCGAGGACCAGGACCACACTTTCACCCGAGCTCATGAAGCGCACCAGATCCGGATAAAACGGACGTTCCCGATGGACGGCGTAGAACTGCCGCGCCTGAGCCTCTGTGAGGCGAACAAGCTTCATCCCTACGATGTCGAAGCCCGCCTCGAGAATGCGATCCAGCACTTTGCCCGTCAGTCGGCGACGAACGCAGTCCGGTTTCAGGATGGCCAGGGTCCGCTCTTTCAAATTGCCTCCTCCACCTTCGGTCCGACACGAAAACCCAACTTCGCAGCCTCTTCGAATCCGAGCTCCAAGGCCTTCAGGTTCATCTCGACCGTGCCTTTGGGGGCCCGGGCCGCGACAGCCTGCTCGATCGCCCGGCGGGAAACCACGCCCGTGATCCCCACCGTCAACCCCAGGGAAATCGCGTTTACGACCACCACGCGGCCGATTTCCCGCTCGGCGAGGTCGGTTATGGGAACGCGGAGCACCCGGTAACGGCTCTCGTCCACCTTACGCACCAGCGTTTCGTCCACCAGAAGAATACCCCCTTCCTTGAGCTGGTGGTGAAAGACGTCGTAGGAGCGCTGGGCGAGGGCCAGGAAGAAGTCAATCTCCGTGGCACGCGGGTAGATGACCGGACGATCGCTGATAATCACATCTACCTTGGTGGCTCCGCCTCGAACTTGCGCCGTGTACGTGGGGCTTTGCACGGCGTAGAGGCCGTCGTAGATGACGGCTGCCTCGGCCAGGATCGCTCCCGCCAGGATCACCCCTTGCCCGCCCACGCCGCCGAACCGAAGCTCATAGTAGGTCATGCCTGCACTCCCACCGCTTTTTGGGCCCTCTCGATGACCCGCAGATACTCCTCGGTGTACTCCACACGCTCGGCCACGTGCAGCTCGCCGGTGATGAACTTCCCTTCCAGCTCTTCGGGCGACATGTCCTTGGCGCGAGCGATCGGAACCCCATGGTCACGGATCCACTGGATCATTTCCACCGCGTTGGGCATCCGGTTGCGCCGCCCGTACTGCACCGGACAGTCCGACATGGCCTCGATCACGCTGAACCCCTTGTGCCGCAGGCCGTTGGCAATGTAGCGCTCCAGGAGAAGCCCCTGCGCCACGGTCCCCCGTGCCACATAGGTAGCTCCCGCTGCGATGGCCACCTGGCAGATGTCCATGGCGGGATCCACGGCGCCGTAGGGAGCGGTCGAGGCCCGCATCCCGAAGGGGGTGGTGGGCGAGGCCTGCCCGCCCGTCATCCCGTAGATGTAGTTGTTGACCACGATCAGGGTGATGTCGATGTTCCGCCGACAGGCGTGAAGGAAATGATTGCCGCCGATGGCGGCGGCGTCGCCGTCGCCCGAGATGACGATCACGTGCTTATCGGGACGTGCCAGCTTCAGCCCCGTGGCAAAGGTGAGGGCTCTTCCGTGGGTGGTGTGGAGGGTGTTGAAATCCACGTAGCCAGGAGTCCGGCTCGTACAGCCGATGCCGGAGACGATCGCCACGTCGTCCTGGGCCCATCCCACTTTCTCGATGGCCCGGAGCATCGCCTTCACCACGATGCCGATCCCGCACCCCGGGCACCACATATGGGGCATTCGGTCCATGCGGAGATACTTCTCATAGTCGAAGGCCATCGTTCACACCCTCGCGCGAATCGCTTCCAGAATCTCTGGGGGATCGATCGGGATCCCTCCCACCTTGTTGATGGGGATCACGGGGCAGCGACCAGCCACAACCCGCTCCACCTCGAACACCAGCTGGCCCATGTTCATTTCCGGGACCAGGATCGCCTTGACCCGCTCGGCGAGGCGAGCCACTTCGGCTTCCGGGAACGGCCATAGGCTGATGGGCCGGAACAGGCCGGCGCGGATGCCCATCGCTCGCGCGCGGTCCACCGCCGCGTGGGCGCTGCGCCCCATCGATCCATAGGCGACCACCGCGATTTCGGCATCCTCCAACCGGTGCTCCGCCCACCAGAGAATCTCGTCCAGATGGCCCATGATCTTGCGCCGCTGCCGCTCCATGTCCCGCTGGATGATTTCCGGATTGGTGGTGGGGAAACCCGCCTTGTCGTGATTCAGCCCGGTGACATTGAAGCGGTAGCCGCTGAAGAAGGGGGCCAGCGGGGGCACATCACCCTGCGTATCGTCGTACGGGTAATAGCGCTCGGGGGGCACGGTTGGCCTTGCCCGGTCCACAATCTCAATCTCGCTGGGGTCTGGAATCCGGAAGCCCTCGTGCATGTGTCCAAGGATCTCGTCGAGGAGCAGGATCACGGGCACGCGGAACTTCTCAGAGAGATTGAACGATCGCACCGTGGCCCAGAAGATCTCGTCGATGAAGGCGGGCGCCAGGGCGATAATCCAGTGGTCGCCGTGGGTCCCCCAGCGGGCCTGCATCACATCCATCTGCGATGGGTGGGTGGGAAGTCCGGTGCTCGGTCCACCACGCATCACGTCCACCACGACCACGGGTATCTCCGCCATGCAGGCGTAGCCCAGGTTCTCCTGTTTCAGCGAAAAGCCGGGGCCGCTGGTAGCGGTCATCGATTTCACCCCGGCCAGACTGGCGCCAATCACGGCGCCCATAGAGGCGATCTCGTCCTCCATCTGGATGAAGACACCACCGACCTGCGGCAGCCGAACGGCCATGTACTCCGCAATCTCCGAGGACGGTGTAATCGGGTAGCCCGCGAAGAAGCGACAGCCGGCCAGAATGGCCGCCTCTGCCACCAGATGGTTACCCTCCCAAAGTCGAATTTCCTTCGCCAAGGAGACCTCCCTCCGGCCTCAGTAGACTTTGATTGCAAAGTCCGGGCAATGGACCTCACAGAGCATGCATCGGGTGCACGCCTCGGGGCGTACTACTTCGACGATGGCGCCCACCCACCGGGTGGGATCAGGACGCATCTCCAGGACATTCCGCGGACACATGACCACGCAGATTTCGCACCCCTTGCAGAAATCGGCGATGACTTCGATCCGCGGAACGTCCTTCCTGGCCTCCCGTTGCCCCGACCCGCTTTGCTCTACCTGGGTCTCCTGTGTCGTCGTCTCACCCATGGTTCACCCTCCCAGCACCCTTCGCGGCGTGTGCCTTTCTACTTCTTGAGAACCTCCTGCACCGTTTTCCCAATTTCGGCAGGACTTGGGCAGACCACAACTCCCGCTTCCTCCAGAGCGCGGATCTTCTCCTCGGCCGTACCCCTCCCGCCGGCGATGATGGCGCCCGCGTGCCCCATCCGCCGCCCGGGCGGGGCCGTGCGTCCCGCCACAAAGGCGATCACAGGCTTGGAGAAGTAGGACCGAATGTAGCGGGCAGCCTCCTCCTCGGCCGTGCCCCCGATTTCTCCAATCAGGACCACCGCCTCCGTGTACGGGTCCTGCTGGAACAGGGCCAGAGCGTCCACAAACGTCGTGCCAACGATCGGATCGCCGCCGATCCCTACGCAGGTGGACTGTCCAAGGCCAAGCCGGGTCAATTGATACACTGCCTCGTAGGTCAAAGTTCCGCTACGGGAAACTACCCCGATGAACCCAGGTTGGTGGATAAAACCCGGCATGATCCCAACCTTCGCCTGCCCCGGCGTAATCACGCCCGGGCAGTTAGGACCTACCAGACGCGTCCCGCGCCGGGTCAGGTAATCCTTCACCTTCACCAGATCCAGCGCGGGGATCCCTTCCGTGATGCACACCACCAGACGGATCCCCGCGTCCGCCGCTTCCATCACCGCGTCCGCTGCAAAGGCGGGAGGGACGAAAACGACGGACGTGTTGGCCCCGGTTTCCCGGACGGCCTGCTCCACGGTATCGAAAATGGGGACAACTCCATCGAACTTCTGGCCACCCTTGCCAGGAGTCACCCCGGCCACCACACGGGTGCCGTACTCGATCATCTGTCGGGTGTGGAACGAACCTTCGCTCCCGGTGATTCCCTGAACCACGAGCCGGGTATTCTTATCGACCAGGATTCCCACGGCCTCCCTCCTCCTTCTGGCTCCTGCTGCTCCATGGACTCTCAGGCCGACGCGGCGCGCACGGCCTTCTCGGCCGCCTCGGCAAGGTCGCTGGCAACGATGAAATTCAGTCCCGAGCCGTGAAGTAGCGCTGCCGCTTCCTCCGCGTTGGTTCCCTGGAGACGCACGACAATGGGTACCTTCACTCCGACCTGGCGGCTTGCCTCAATCACTCCCTGCGCGACGCGATCGCACCGGACGATCCCGCCGAAGATGTTAATGAGCACGGCCTTAACTCTTGGATCCGAGAGGAGGATGCGGAAGCCATTGGCAACGGTTTCCGCCGAGGCCCCGCCGCCGACGTCCAGGAAGTTGGCGGGACTTCCGCCGTAGAGCTTGACGATGTCCATGGTGGCCATTGCCAGGCCGGCCCCGTTGACCATGCAGCCCACATTCCCGTCCAGGCGGATGTAGTTCAGGTGGTACCGGGACGCTTCCACTTCCAGAGGATCTTCTTCGTCCAGATCGCGGAGGGCCAGAAGGTCTGGATGCCGGAAAAGGCCGTTGTCGTCCAGATTCACCTTCGCGTCCAGGGCCAGCAGGCGCCCGTCCCGAGTGAGGACGAGGGGATTGATCTCCGCCAGGGAAGCATCGAGCGCGGTGTAGGCCTCGTAGAGGCCGCCCAAGAGGGGCAAAGCCTGCTTCAGAAGCTCGTCCCGCAGACCCAGTCCCAGGCAGAGCCGGCGCAACTGGAAGCTGGCTAGGCCATAGGCCGGGTCGGCGTACTCTTTCAGGATTTTTTCGGGCGAGCGGGCAGCGACCTCCTCGATTTCTACCCCGCCTTCACTACTGGCCATCAAGACGACGCGTTCCGCGGCTCTGTCGAGGACCACGCCGGCGTAGAGTTCCCGTTCTGCCTCCACAGCCTCCTCCACAAGGATGCGCCGTACTATCCGCCCCTCGGGGCCGGTCTGAGCGGTTACGAGCCGGCTGCCGAGCATCTGAGAAGCCAGAGACTCCGCTTCCTCCGGCGTCCGTGCCAGGCGAATTCCCCCGGCCTTGCCTCGACCGCCCGCGTGGATCTGGGCCTTGAGGACCGCTCGCCCGCCCAGCTCCGCCGTCACGCGCCTTGCTTCCGCAGGAGAGGAGACGACCTCCCCCCTGGGGACCGCCACTCCGTGTCGGCGCAGTAACTTCTTCGCTTGGAACTCGTGGATCTTCACCTTCTCCCTCCTTCGCGTCTGACTTAGGGGACGATCCGCGTTCCCGTTTTGCCGAGCAGCGCCTCCGGAAACCTCTGCACCGAGGTGATGAGAACCATCTTCCCCCCGTGCTCGAGGAAATCGATGGCAGCCTCGATCTTGGGACCCATGCTGCCCTTCGGAAAGTGGCCCTGCCGGTGATACTCCTTGGCCTGTTCGACCGTCATTACGTCGAGATCCACCTGGTCCGGCTGGCGAAAGTTCAGGGCCACCTTATCGACGCCGGTCAGGATGTACAGCTCCTCCGCCCCTATGTCGCGGGCAAGAATGGCCGCGGCGCGATCCTTGTCCACGACGCCATCTACGCCCTCGTAGGTACCGTCTTCCTCCACGTAGACAGGTATCCCCCCTCCTCCGGCCGCAATGACCACCACCCCCTGCTCTACCAGCCTGCGGATTGTGTCCTTCTCCACAATCGCAAGGGGCAGAGGCGAGGGAACCACGCGGCGCCAGCCTCGGCCCGGATCTCGCTTGATCACCCAGCCGCGGCTGCGCCGAAACTCCTCCACCCGATCCTCGGGGATGAACGGCCCCACGAACTTCGTGGGGTTGGCAATGGAGGGGTCATCCCGCGCCACGATCACCTGGGTTACGATGGTACAGACCTCCCGCTGGATCCCTCGCTTGATCAGCTTGTTCTGTAAGGACTGTTGAATCATGTACCCCATTCCGCCTTGCAGGTCGGCCACAATCACGCCGAGAGGAAGGGGAGGGACCAGGTGGCGCGTCTCCTCCACGCGGATGAGGGCATTGCCAACCTGGGGGCCGTTCCCGTGGGTGATCACCACCCGGTACCCCCGCTCAATGAGATCGGCAACCCCCACCAGGCTGCGCCGGGTGTTGGCGAACTGCTGGGTAATGTTGCCCTCTTCGAATTCTCTCGTGATGGCGTTTCCTCCAAGCGCCACCACGACGATTTTCCCCTCCGGGTTGACCAAAGCCCCTTTCCTCCACCGAGTCAGCCCTTAGTGGATTCCCAGCCTGTCCAAAATCGGCTGCAGTACCTCCTCCAAGGTCGGTTGACCGATCTCCTGCAATTCGTAATAGACGCGGGTACTCGGTTTCTCAATCTTGAAAAGACGGCGCAGATCCACCGGCGTGGCAATCACTACCGCCTCCGCAGGGGTGAGGGCGATGGTCTCCTCGAGCTCGCGGATCTGCTGCGCGCCGTATCCCATGGCCGGAAGCACCTTGCCGAGGTGCGGATAAGTGGTCAGCGTTTCCTTGAGGGAGCCTACCAGGTACGGCCTGGGGTCTACCAGCTCTGCGGCGCCAAAGCGACGTGCCGCCACCGTGCCCGCCCCGTAGCCCATTTCGCCGTGGGTGAGGGTTGGGCCATCCTCCACCACCAGCACCCTCTTTCCGCGGACCACTTTCGGATCCTCGACGAAAATGGGCGAGGCCGCGTCGATTATCCGGGCGCGCGGATTGACGCTGAGCACGTTCTCGCGCACCTTCTCGATGTTCTCCCAAGAGGCCGTATCCTCTTTGTTGATTACCACCACATCCGCCATTCGAAGGTTCACCTCCCCCGGATAGTAAGCCAGTTCGTGCCCCGCCCGGTGCGGATCCGCCACCACGATGTGAAGATCGGGCTGGTAGAAGGGAAAGTCATTGTTGCCCCCGTCCCAGACGATCACATCGGCCTCCGCCTCGGCCTGGCGCAGGATCTCGCCGTAGTCTACGCCGGCGTAGACCACGTTTCCGCGACGAATGTGCGGTTCGTACTCCTCCCGCTCCTCAATCGTGCATCCGTAGCGATCGAGGTCCTCCAAAGAGGCAAACCTTTGGACTCGCTGGGAAACCAGATCGCCGTAGGGCATGGGGTGACGGACGACGACCACGCGCGCCCCGGCGGCGCGCAGAATATCGGTAACCTTGCGGGTGGTTTGGCTCTTTCCGCAGCCCGTTCGCACGGCACAAACCGCCACCACCGGCTTCTGGCTCCGGATCATCGTGTCCCGAGGTCCAAGCAACACAAACGAGGCTCCGGCAGCCATCGCCTCCGACGCCCGGTGCATCACATGCACGTGGGAAACGTCGCTGTACGCAAACACCACCTCGTCCACCTCGAAGCGCCTCACCAGTTCGGTGAGGTCTTCCTCCGGATACACGGGGATACCCTCCGGGTATCGCGGACCCGCCAGGGCTGCTGGATACCTTCTATCGTCGATATTCGGAATCTGGGCCGCTGTAAAAGCCACAACTTCGTAGTCCGGATCGTCACGGAAAAGCACGTTGAAATTGTGAAAGTCCCTGCCTGCCGCTCCCATGATGATCACCCGGCGTTTCCTCATATGGCCTCCTTGCTTTGGTCCACCATCCCACACTCGCCCCCCTTACCGAACTTAGCTCTCCCAATTTGAAATGGCCGCGGCAAAAAAAGAGGCAGGTTTTCACCCTGCCTCTCGGTTTACTCACGCTAAGATACCCTTGGCCATTGGGCGAACCTTTGCCGGTAACTCCTCAGGAGGGTAATGGCTTCCTCCGGCCTATCGGTCCGCACCAAACGGTCCTTTAGAGCGGTCGCCTCGCGCAAACCCTTCAGATAAAACGTGAGGTGCCGTTTGACGAAGCGAAGCCCGCGCTCCCGACCGTAGCGCTGCACACAAAGCTCCAGGTGACGCAGCGCCATGTCCAACCTTTCCGAAGGCGACGGATCCGCGTATCGGCCGTTCTCGGTGAGCTCCCGAATTTGTCGAAAGATCCACGGGTTTCCCAGGGCGCCGCGGCCGATCATCACCAGATCGCACCCGGTTTGCTGCCTCATCTGCAGGGCATCCTCGGCCGTGCGCACATCCCCATTGCCGATGACGCAGATACCTACCGCCTTCTTGACGGCCTCGATTAGGCTCCAGTCGGCTTTGCCCCGGAAGCGTTGGTCGCCGGTCCGAGGGTGGAGTGTGACAGCCGCCACTCCGGCCTGCTCCAGGCGTCTTGCAGCTTCCACGGCCACGACTTCTCGTGCGGACCATCCGCTGCGAATCTTGGCCGTCACGGGTACGCAAACAGCCCTCACTACGGCCCGCGCGACGCTCTCCACCCGCGACAGATCGCGCAACAACGCCGCCCCCTCTCCCCGGCGAACAACCTTGGGAGTCGGGCAACCGAAGTTCAGATCAAACCCGTCAGGCTCGAGTGCCTGGAGCCGCCGGGCAGCTTCGGCGATCCTTTGCGGATCGGAACCGAAAAGCTGGATCACGACCGGCCGCTCCTCCGCTTCGAATGCCGTCAACTCGTACGTGCGGGCGCAGCCGCGGAGAATCCCCTCCGCGCTGATCATTTCCGTGACCACAAATGCGGCGCCCTGCACGCGGCACAGATGGCGGAACACAGGGTCCGTGAAGCCTGCCAGTGGCGCCAGAACGGCCTGCCCCGTAAGTGCTGTAAAGTCGAGAGGCATCGCGGTCAATGTATCATAATTCGCCTCATTTTGCAAGGCGTTTCCCTTTTCCTCGTGGAGGTGCCCGTATGGCGATCTCTCGTTCCCTCCCGGGACGGAGGGCTACAGGGAGGAACCCACGCCACCCATCAGGCAATCGGGTGGGGGGAGGGACACTTCAGGCGGGCAGGTCGTCCCCCGCACGCACACTGGGCTCCAGCAGCCGGAGCTCCCCTCGGTCAGCGTCGAGCTCGGCCTCGATCCCCAGGGGCAAGGTCACCTTGACCTCGCCGTGCCCATAAGGAAAGGCGGCCAACACCGGTACGTCCAGCTTCCGGAAATAGTCCTCCAGAACCTCGTCCACCGTGAAGCTGGGTGTCTCCTTTGACAGGGGAACACAGTCGATGAACTGGCCCAGTACAACGCCGGCCACGGCTTCCAGAACCCCGGCCTGGCGCAGGTGAGCCAAGCATCGATCCACCCGATAAGGCTCCTCGCCCACATCCTCCAGCACCAAAATGGCACCCCGAAAATCCGGCTGATACGGTGTGCCGAGGAGAGTGGGCAACAGCGAGAGACATCCGCCCAGAAGCCTACCCCGCGCCACACCGGGTCGCAGGGTCCGGACGGGGTACTGGGGAGGAAGCGGTAACGAGCCGAAGAGTCCCGGCGCCTCTACCGCACGCCAGAAACAATCCTCCGTGAAGGGATGAATCCCCCGGCCCATTTCGATGGCCACCATCGGCCCCGAGTAGGTTACGAGCCCTGTGTGTTTCCAGAGGGCCATCTGCAATGTGGTCAGGTCGCTGTAACCGACCACGATCTTGGGATGGGAAGCGATCAGCTCATAGTCCAGCAGGTCCAAAATACGAGCCGCCCCGTATCCCCCCCGGGCTGCCAGAATCGCCTTCACCTCGGGATCGGCGAACATGCGGAGCAAGTCGTCGGCACGCTCCTCATCCTTACCGGCCAGGTAACCCCATCTCCGATGGATGTGAGCCCCCACGACCACTCTGTAACCCCTGGCCTTCAGGTACTCCACGCCCTTAGACAGGCGCTCCGGGACCATCGGACTTGCCGGGGCCACGATCCCGATCGTGTCTCCGGGTCTTAAGGCCGGTGGGATGATCGCCATCCTGATTCCCCGCCTTCCCTGCGTCTGGAGGAAAGCGCTCCGAGAGGGCAGTGGTGCTGGGCGGCCCGCTCACTCCTGCATTCGCTGCCAATCCCAGAGAGCGTAAGGGTTGTACAGGCGGTATTCGCCGAAACCGTTCTCGTCCACGAAGATGAACTGCCGGTTGATGCTGTAGTAGTACCAGATCTCGTAAGGCTTGCTGTCCACGTCGAAGGGGTGGCGCTCGATGTCGTCCGGGGGGCCGAGGACGATGTAGACCATGCCCATGTCCGTCTTCCAACCCTCCTGGAACCCGGAGAAGTTCTCGTTGGCGTACTGGACGCGCCGGTAATGTTCGTCCATGGCCTCATTGGCCGGGGTGCCCGGGGTCGGATCGCGCCGAGCCCAGAACTCCTGGAACAGCTTTGGCTTCTCCTCGGGCTTGGCCTTCTTGAGCTTGCTCCACTCATCCCGCGTGGCAATGTAGCGCACCTGCTCGATGGCCAGCTCCAGATCCGAAATGGTCGGTGGCAACCCGGACCAGCTGGCGTTGAACATCTTCTCCACGTGATCCTTGAGAATCCCATCGCTCACCGCAAGCTGGAGGAAATACCGCCCAGGTTGCAGCTTCCGAGGATCGATTTGGAGGGTCTCGGGGGTGCAGAGGCCCACCTTACGCTTCCAGTAGCTGCCCCGCAGGACCCTCTCGTTGCGGCTGTTGCGGACCGTGTAATCGATGCGCACGGAATCCGAATTGGTGCGGCTGTAGATCTCAAAAGACGCATTCAGGCTTTTCGGATGCCTGTCGCCGGTCTCTTTGGACCTGCCGGAAAGGAAGCTCGTCTTCTGACCCTCAAAGAACGACGCCAGCAACACATCACTCAGGGAAAGGGGGGAGTGGAAGAAATCCCGGGCGAGAACTTTTGCCTTGCGGTTACCGGTCCGCCTTGTCTCCATGTCCATGAGGCCGATGGCAAGGCGGTAGTCGCTTGGTCGGACGTCAAAATCGGCCTCGGTGATGTCGAAGTCGGTCCGGGAATTGGTGGCGTCAAAGTCCGTGGTCAGGATGTGCCGGCTCAAGATCTTTCCTGCAGCCTGCTCGCCGCGCTCGTCAAAAAGGACCATAGAGACTTCATAGCGGGCAAGGTAGCCGCTATCGGTGCGCACGAAGGATAGCTCGTCATAGGCGATCTTGACGAAGATTCGCAAGCGGGAGAGGTTGGTATCGACCGGCGATGCTACGTTGACCACGTCAAAGTGAAAGACCGGAACCTCCTGATCGGAGGCGCCGCTCATCTCCACCTGAGCCAACCCCTCCGCAAAGGCCAGAAGCAAACCTGCGATGATCAACACTCCCGTGGCCTTCATGATCTTCACCTCCCGTGCCGGGGCCCTTTTCCCCGGCTGACCCTGGGAGACAGGGCATCTTGGGGCCTTTCTCATTTTGCACCTACCGAATAACGCTCGGTGACTACGCCCATAAGCTCAAACGGAGCTGCATCCCGGATCTCGCATTCCACGAAGGCTCCCCTCCGAGCCTGCCCCGTAACGCGCACTACGCCGTCGATCTCCGGCGCGTCCCACTCCGTTCGGCCCACCCACTCGCCTGTCTCCCTGTCGAAGTCATCGATCAAGACCTTCAAACGGCGGCCCACCTGGGACTCGTACCACTCCTGGGCCAGGGTTTGTGCCAGGTCGGAGACGGTGTCCACCCGCATGGCCACGACCTCAGGCGGGATCTGATCCCGCATCCGTGCCGCGCGCGTTCCCGGTTCGCGCGAGTAACCGAAAACACCCACCCTCTCAAACCGAGCCCAGGTCAAGAACTCCAGCAGCTGCTCAAAATCTTCCTCCGTTTCGCCGGGAAAACCGACCAACACCGTGGTGCGAAGGACAATTCCCTCCACCTCGCCCCGCAGCCTTTCCACTAGCTCTCGGAGCCGACGCTGATCCGTACGTCGACCCATGCGCTGCAGAATACGGTCCGAAGCATGCTGGACGGGCAGGTCCACGTACCGGCAGAGCTTCGGAAGACGTGCGATCTGCGCCACCACGTCCTCATCCAGATGGGCAGGGTGGGTGTACAACAGCCGAATCCACTCGATTCCTTCGATCCCGGCCAGCTCCTCCAGCAGGCTTGCCAGCGCGCCGCGTTCCTCGCGGTCCCGTCCGTAATACGTCGTGTCCTGGGCCACGAGATTCAGTTCCCGGACGCCCCTGGCCGCCAGTTCCCTGGCCTCCTGCACAATCTCGTCGCGCGAACGGCTACGGTAGCTGCCCTTGATCAGGGGGATCGAACAATACGCGCACCGATTGTCGCACCCCTCCGCCAGCTTCAGGTACGCAAAGTGAGGGGAGTTGAGCAGGTACCGCTTCCGTCTCTCCGGGCATCCGGCGCTGAGGCCCAGGATCTCCCGCACCTGATCGGCCACGCGGACCGGATCAAGGTCGCTGAAAAACGCGTCGACCTCCGGCAAACTTTCCCTCAGCCCCTCCCGGAATCGCTGAGGGAGGCAACCGGTGACAAAGAGCCGCCTTGTGCCGCCACTCTTTAACGCGGCCATCTCGAGGATCGTTTCTATGGACTCCTCGCGCGCGGGCTCGATGAAGGCACAGGTATTGACGATCAGGACGTCCGCCTGCTCCGGACGGCCCACAACCCGGACCCCCGAGCCGAGGAGATGCCCGAGGAGCTTCTCCGCGTCGACCTGATTCTTGGGACAACCGAGGGTTTCCAGATAAATCTTCAAAGACATCCCGTGCCGCTACGATCCTGCCCCCGAGGGAACCGTCCTCGCGTTGAGCTTGGTCGCCCAAGACCACCAACCTCCCCCCGGTTTGTGATCGATCGCGCCGCCACCGGAAGCGCCTGCCGTCCTTTCCTCTACGGAAGCTACGCTACAGAGGCTCCACGGCCGTCGGCGAAGCAAGGCTCTTAGGTCGGGGCGCAGGTTCCGGGGGCGACTCCTTTCCCGTCAGGATTCGGACGAAACGCCAACCATAGGCCACTGTGCTTACCGCCAGACCGAGGGCGGCGAGGACCAAGCTTGCGGAATCCAAAGCTTCCAGTTCCACGAGCTGAACCACGAGCGTGGCAACGAGGATACCCACGGTGGTCTTGCCGAACCAGTTTGACTCGGTGACCCGCCCGTAACGGCCAAGCAGAAAAGCCCCGGCCAGCAGAATGAGCGCGTCTCGTCCGATCACCATGCCGGCAAGCCACCACGGCAGCCTGCCTCGGAGCGCGAGGATCAGGAACAGGCCGCCCACGCAGATCTTGTCTGCAAGGGGATCCAAAACACGACCGGCCTCGCTCCTCTGGTGGAGGTGCCGCGCCAGATAGCCGTCCAGGATGTCGGTGAGAGCCATCAGGAGCAGCAGTCCCGCTGCCGCTGCGTTACAGGCTGTTCCACCCTGCCACGCGAGCCAGGCGGTGGGCGGGAAGAGCAACAGCCGGAGCAACGAGAGCAGATTGGGGATGGTCAGGAGCATCTGCCCTGATCCTTGGCGGGTTAGCCTACAAACACCTTGGCCACTTCGAGCAGAAGGCGCGGCTGTTTGAAGAGCGCCGTACGGAACACACGAGTGACCGTGATTTCCTCCGGGGGAAGCTGAGACAACAGATGGGCCGTTCGGTTCAGGTCCTCGTCGGACAGGCGGTAGACGCCCTCCTTGATGCGGTAGAAGCGCTCGTGGGTCTTACCCTCCACCTCGTGCCATTCCTTGGCATACTTCGACAGTCGCTTCTCGCTGACGTCGCCTTCCCGGATGGCCTCCGCGGCAACACGGCCACAGATCCGTCCCGCGATTAGGGCGGTGGCAATGCCTCCGCCGCTGATCGGATTGGCCTGGTGGGCCGCATCGCCTACCAGCATGAGCCCGTCGGCCACAATCTTCCGCAAAGTGGCCGCGCACGGGACACCGCCCGCCACGAGGGTCAATACCGAGGCCTTCGGGAAATGGCTTTCCAGAAACTGGCGCAGGTACGCGATAGGCTTCTTGATTCCCGTGTAGTCACCCGACAGGCCGAGTCCAATGTTGGCCATTCCATTGCCTTTTGGGAAAACCCAGGCATAGCCCCCAGGGGCCACGTTTTTTCCGAAGTAGAAGTAGCACACGTTGGGCTCCACGTCGGCGCGGCTCACCGTCACCTGAACGCAGGCTTCCATGTCGTGCATCCGCGTTACGGTGTTGAGGCCGGCCCAGCGGCCCACTCGCGACTCCACGCCATCCGCTCCAATTACGATGCGCGCTCGCACCTCCCGGTCTTCCCCCAGATGCGAAACGCGCACCCCTGCCACCCGACCATCCTCCCAGAGAAGACCGTGGACGTAGGCCTTTGTGCGGACCTCTGCTCCTGCCTCCGCGGCCATCTGGGCCAGGTCGTAATCGAATAGCTTTCGATGGAGCACGTAACCGCCGTTCGCGTAGTGCACGCGCACGCGCGTCCCGTCGGGAGCTACCAGCTCCGCTGCGTCGATGCGGGCGGCGATCCAGTGCTCCCGCGGCTCCAGCACGCTTCGCAAACCCTGATCCCCCACTCCCTCCGCACAGCGCACGGGCACGCCCACTTCCCGGTCCTTCTCGAGGAGCAAGACCTTGGCCCCACCCAGCGCGGCAAACCGCGCCGCAGTGGAACCTGCAGGCCCCGCTCCTACAACGACCACGTCATAATAGCTGTCCATCGCGCCGCTCCAGAGCGTCCACCGGGCAGATTTTGACGCAAAGTTCGCACAAGATGCACTGCTCCGTGTCGATGCGCAGACGGGTCTCCGTCAGCTCCATACAGTTGGTTGGGCATACCCCGAGGCAGGTCCCGCAGAGATCGCACACGTCGTCGCGAACGACAATGCCAGTCAACGTCGAGCCTCCGTTACGAGTCAAAGCTTGGATAGTCTACGCCGAAGCGCCCCCGATAGTACAGCTTCGAGCCGAAAAACACAATGGCTAAGAGTACGAGGAAAAGGGGAAATACCACGCAAACGGCCAGGGCCTGGAACAGGATGCCGAATTTGATGGCTCGGAAAATATCGCCCAGCCCCAGGCGCTTCGCCGCCAGCCCGAAAAGGGGAAGAGCTCCCAGCGCCGGTAGGGCAATGACCGGATCGCGATTGACGCTGCCTACCAGGAGGGATGCTCCCACGGCCATGGCCGCCCACAAGGTCGTGGCGCGCAGGCCATACCTAATCACGAACGTCACCTTCCCGGATTGGCGATCCCCGGGCTCGTCCGGAATCGTTGTGAGCAGGTAGACGGCGAGCACGGCCAGCACGTACGGTAGCGCGAAGCGGAGTAACCGGGGCTGCAGCTCCCCACCCGCCAGCCAGCCGGAGGCGAAGATCAGCAACGCCCCCAGACCGTTCACAGCCATGCCGAGGAGGGGGTGGTTCTTCCAGGCCAGGGGCTCGAAGCTGTAGGCAAAGCCGCCGACGGCAAAGAGCAGGAAGCAGAGGGCACAGGCCAGAAGGCTAACGCCGGCGGCCAGAAGGAGACCCAAAATCAGGAGCAGGAGGGCCTCGATCTGCGCGTGGCGAGCCGGAATCTCCTTTCTCGCGATCAGGTAAAGCTTGTCGTTGGCCAGATCGGTCTCCACGTCCTGCAGCTGATTCACGACGAAGACACTTCCCATCGTGAGGGAAATGGCCAGCGCAAGCTGCCAGACCTGCCCTGGTGCTACGGGTTCCTTCGCCTGGCCAAAGGTTTTCGCGGCCCACAAGCCGCAAAGGAACACGGTCCAGACCGCGAAAAAGAGGGTGGGACGCAAGACGAACAGGTAGTCCAGGTACCGGATGGTCCGCCCCATCGTTGCCCTGTCAGGCTTTCTCGCACGGCAATCCCCAACCTGAAACGCCCCCCAATTCCCCTCAGACCTCCTCGGCGCTCACCTCCAGCTGGTACTTATCGATTCCCGCCTCCGGAGGAACAGGGTACTCGCCCGTGAAGCAGGCGGTACAGTAGCCGCCCTTATCGTGGGGAACCGCGCCCAGGAGACCCTCCACCGAAAGGTAGGCCAGGGAATCCGCCCCGATGAACTCGCGGATCTCCTCTACCGTCATGTTTGCCGCGATCAGCTCTTGCTTGGTGGGGAAGTCCATTCCGTAGTAGCAGGGCGAGATAATCGGTGGGGAGGCGACCCGTACGTGCACCTCGCGTGCCCCGGCTCTCCGCAACATCCCCACCAATTGCCGCAGGGTGGTGCCGCGCACAATGGAGTCCTCCACTACTACCACTCGCCTTCCTTCCAGAACACCCCGCACAGGGTTGAACTTCACGCGCACGCTGAAGTCGCGCAGGGTCTGCGAGGGGTGAATGAAGGTACGCCCAATATAATGATTGCGGATCAGGCCGATCTCGAACTTGATCCCCGTGCGGCGGGCGTAGCCCAGGGCGGCCGTGTTCGAGCTGTCCGGGACCGAGATCACGATGTCGGCATCGGCGGGTTGCTCCAGGGCGAGATTCTTGCCCAGCTTCCGCCGACACTTGTCCACGTTCTCGGAAAAGATGACGCTATCCGGTCGCGAGAAGTAGACGTACTCAAAGATGCAGGCCCGGCGCTCGGCCTCCACAGGCAACCGGTAGCTGCGGGGCCCATCCTCATCGATGACCAGAAGTTCGCCCGGCTCGATCTCCCGGATGTACTGCGCACCGATGAGGTCGAACGCGCACGTCTCGGAGGCCAGCACGTAGGTTCCCATTCGGCGGCCGAGATTCAGGGGACGGAATCCGTGGGGATCCCGAATTGCGAGGAGCTGCTTCGGGGTCATCATGACCATGGAGTAGGCCCCTCGCACCTGCGTAAAGGCGTCGAGGACCTTCGCGATGAAGGTCGGGGCGTTGGAGCGTGCGATGAGGTGCGGCACCACCTCCGTGTCCGTGGAGGTCTGGAAAATGGAACCCATCTGCTCCAGCTTGCGCCGCAGCTGCCCAGCGTTCGTAAAGTTCCCGTTGTGACCCAGGGCCAGGGGGCCCTCCTTGCATTTCACCAGCAGAGGCTGGGCATTGATGCTGAGGCTAGAGCCCGTCGTGGAGTACCGATTGTGCCCGATGGCGATCGTGCCCTCCAGCTTTT
This sequence comes from candidate division KSB1 bacterium, assembly GCA_034506315.1. Taxonomy (GTDB): domain Bacteria; phylum Zhuqueibacterota; class Zhuqueibacteria; order Oleimicrobiales; family Geothermoviventaceae; genus Zestofontihabitans. Next base: position 17,016 of record JAPDPT010000013.1, read on the forward strand.
CCAGGATCCGCACGTCGGAGAAGACGTCGGCCACCAGCCCCATTCCCACATGGCGGTGCATCTTCGAGCCGGTGCTGGTCACGATCCCCGCGCTCTCCTGGCCCCGGTGCTGGAGCGCGAAAAGAGCCAGGTAGGCGAGGCGGGCTGCCTCCCGATGGCCGTAGATCCCCACCACGCCGCAGTTTGACTTCGGCTTATCGTCTTCGATGTTCATTGACCCTCACCTCGTTCCCCAGCGGCGGTACACCACTTTGCAGCGGCTTGCGCCGCGGCAGGTTTGACATTCCAGGCCCGGAAATCTTCAACGGTCTCCCTCCAGAATCGTTCCATCGGGTACCTGTGTGAGGGCGATTCCCAAAGCTATTCCCGCCACATCGGCAGTCAGGTCCTTCCAGCTGGGCTGGCCCCTCCGCCCTAACCAGTCCCACATCTCCTTCGCGATACCGGCCAGAAGGGACACTGAGAGCGCGAACTCCTGTGAGGGTCTGTTCCTCCAGTCGCGCTCCCGCCTGGCGAAGTAGTAGGAGAAAGCCGCAAGAAAGGCGCTTGCCGTGAAGTGGGCTCCTTTGTCCGCGCCGAGCCACGTATCTCGACCTCGTCTCTGCCCGAGGGAGTCCCCGACGGCCCACACCGCGACTTGTCCCCAGCTGCACGGGCGAGGGGAAGCTGTCCCTTCCGGCGGCCCTGCCGCGGCTCGCGCGGCTGTTTCGAAAAGCAAAACCATCGCCAGCAGCAAGAACTGCCAACCAGGCCGCCTGACCGCACCGCAAGGTCCCCTTGGTTCACCACCCGCCGGCAGGCTTTTCCTTAACCGGTGCGAACCCATCGGCTGCAAACAAGGCGCCCTCTCAGAGCCCCAGTTCATCACTGATTCCCCGCATGGCATTCAGGGCGATATCGAGGAACTCCTCGAGGGTCAAGCCCAGTTCCTCGCACGAGCGAATCTGGTCGCGGTTTGCGCCGGCGGCAAAGCGCTTTTCTTTGAAGCGCCGAAGGATAAAGGGGACGTCGATGTTGGCCAGCTTCTTTGTGGGGTGCATCAGCGTGGCCGCCACGATCAACCCCGTCACGGGGTCTGTGGCGTAGATGGCCTTGTCCATCCTGGTCTGTCGAGGCACGCGGTTGTTGTGCGCCTTGATGGCGTGCAGTACTTCCTCATCCGCAAAGCCGCGTTCACGCAGGATCTGCTCCGTCAGCAGCGTGTGGCGATCCGGGGTGTCCTTCGTCTCCTCGTAATCCAGATCGTGAAGGAGCCCGGCCAGACCCCATCTCTGGGGATCTTCCCCCAGGCGCTCCGCAAGGCCGCGCATTACCGCCTCCACCGCCAGCACATGCTTGAACAGATTCGGGTTTGTGAAGCGGGATTTCGCCAGTTCGTAGGCCTCTTGTCGTGTCACTTGCTAACCCTCCGCCTTCCTCGCTCCGGACACTTAGAAGTACTGCCCCGTCACTACAATGTACGCCAGGATGGCTGCCACGGCTATGGGACACAGATAGCGGATCAGCGCAGCCCACAGTGCACCGTAGCGAAAGCGCGTTGCCTCGCGGCCGATCTCCGCCAGAGCCTTGTGAGTCCCCCAGCGATACCCGACGAACAGGGCGATAAGAAGAGATCCAATCGTGAGGGCGTAATTGCCGAACAGGGCGTTCATCAGGTCCAGAAAACCGATCCGAAGCCAAGGCAGGGAGGAAAGGGCCGGCACAGCGCCCTGGGAAAGGGCCGAGGGGATGCCCAAGACAAACGACACAAGCCCCGTCACCAGAACCGCACGCTGGCGCGGCCAGGCCTTCTCATCGACCAGGTAGGCCACGGCCACCTCCAGCAGCGAGATTGTGGAAGTGAGCGCAGCAAGGCCAAGGAGCACGAAGAAAAGCACACCGAAAAGCCGGCCCAGGAACATTCTGCCAAATATGGTGGGCAAGACGACGAAGACCAAGCCAGGGCCCCCGGCAGGATCCATGCCCATGGAAAAGAGGGTGGGGAAGATGACCAGGCCCGCCAGAAAAGCCACCAGTGTGTCGAAGAGCGCCACATAGGCTGCCGAAACCGGCAGGTTTTCGCGACTGGGAAGGTAACTCCCGTAGGTGATCATGGCCCCCATGCCCAGACTCAAGGAGAAAAGGGCCTGGCCCAGAGCCTTAGCAAACGTCGCAGCACGAACCTTGCTCAGATCCGGCCGCAGATAAAACTGCAAGCCTCTACTAGCGCCGTCGAGCGTGAGGGCGTAAAGGGCCAGAAGAACCAGAATGCAGAAAAGGGCCGGCATGAGGATTTTCGACCACTTCTCGATCCCTTCTGCTACCCCGCCGGCCACCACGTACATGGTCGCCCCGATGAAGAACGCAAGGAGCAAGCAGGCAATCCAGGGATTGCCGATCATCCTCAGGAAGGCGACTTCCGACTGAGAGGCGGAAGTGAAGCCGCCGAAGCCGCGCACCAATGCCTGAGCAAGATATCCCACTGTCCAACCAGCCACCACCGAGTAGAACGACAGGATCCCCACACCGGTCGCCACCCCCAGGACCCCGACCAGTTTCCACGAGGATCCCGGAGCCAGGGCCTTGAAGGCTCCAATGGCGTTCCGCTGCGTATGCCGTCCTATGCTCAGCTCGGCAATCATAACGGGAATCCCGAACAACAGCACGAAGCCCGCGTAGATGAGCACGAAGATCGCTCCCCCATTCTCCCCCGTCACGTACGGGAAGCGCCAGATATTTCCCAGCCCGACCGCCGAGCCGGCCGCTGCCAGGAGGAAGCCGATCCGCGAACCCCAGGTGCCTCGCTTCACCGCATCCGTGTCCGAGCGACCCATCGTTCTTCCATCCTCTCCTTTCGCAAGGGTTATGGTCGGAATCAGTGCCCGTGTGGAAGCCGATCGCGCGCCGCTACGCTGGGTCCGAAGACTCCCCGCCGGGAAGGCCCTCAAGCTCTCGCTCTCAGAATCGCACGGATAACCCCACCGCCGGACCTGCTCTGGCCTCCACGGACAGATTCGGAGCCACGTCGAAACCGGCAAGATGAGCGTCCACGTAGGCCTCCAGCCCCGATAGCAGGACCACTCCCGCCAGCCACCAGAGGGCCGCATTCCTTCGATCCTCTCTCGCCAGGCGCTCCTCCGCAGTGGCGCTTTGGGAGGCCAGGTGATCCTGCCACAAAGCGTACCCAGCCAGGCCGACCTCCGCGACGAACACGACGGCCGCCTTGGTCTTACGCCCGTTGTACCACTGGCCCCAACCGGGCAGGATCCACGAGCGCAACATCGCGCCCGTGGGGTCCGGACCACGCGCCGTGTCCCTGCCGGAAGCCTTGGTTTGCCCACGGGACACGCCGGCGACGCAGAGCACCATCGCCGCGCAGACAGCCCCTCTCCAACCGATCGCCAGCTTTTTCGTGTTCAACATCTTCGCGTCGTCGCCGGCCTTTCCTGAGCGCTCAGCTTCGACGGACATCTTCGCCCCAGGAGCTCCGGCCTCTGGTCCTCAGCAATCAGCCGAACCCTCAATCGAGGACGGCAATGGCCTCGATTTCCACCAGTGCCCCCCTGGGCAAAGCCGCCACCTGCACAGTGGCGCGCGCAGGCGGGTTCTGCCCGAAGTACTCCGCGTAAACCTGATTCATCTTCGCAAAGTCCTGCAGATCCCGCAGGTACACGGTAGTCTTGACCACGTGCGCCAGGGTGCCACCCGCGGCCTCGACAATCGCGCGGACGTTTTCCAGGACCCTTCGGGTTTGCGCCTCGATGTTGTCGCCCGTTATGTCTCCCGTTTGCGGATCCAGGGGGATCTGACCGGAAACGAAGAGCAGTTTCCCTTGCGCGATCATACCCTGGCTATACGGCCCGATCGCAGCCGGCGCTTTGTCCGTGCGAACCATCTTTTTAGGCATGGACCAGACCTCCGCGAATGGCGATCCGGTAGTAATGTTCGAACAGGGACCTGACCAGCGACGTCTTTCCCTCGGTCAGTTCGCGCACGAACTCCCCAATCGTCTTCCCGCCGAGAATTTCCCGATGGTCCTGCGGCAGCACGAAATCCGGCTGACCGTCGGCGTGGATTTCCAGAAAACGCAGGAGGGAAATCCCGCACAGGGCCTGCACGCACCGTGGGTCGTAGAGCACACCCGCTCCGGCCTGGATTTCCTGCACCACTTCGAGGATGTGAAGCGGTTCACGGTAGGTCCGCCGCGCGGTCATTGCCTCGAACACGTCGGCCACGGCCAGCACTCGTGCCAAGAACGGGATCTCCTCTCCTCGCAGCCCCAGCGGGTAACCGGAGCCGTCGAGACGCTCGTGGTGCGCGGAGGCGATGAGGGGTACATCCCGGAGTTTCTTAGGGAAGCGGATGCGTTCCAGAATCTCACGGGTCTTGGTCGGGTGGTCCTTCATGACCTGGACTTCGCGAGACTCCAGCCTGTCCATCTTGTAGAGGATATAGTCGCGAACGCCGATCTTGCCGTAGTCATGGAGCAGGGCAGAGATCCGCAGCTTCTCTCGGTCGTCCTCACCGAGCTCTAGCTGCTTGGCCAGCTCTGCACACAGCAGGGCCACCCGCTTGGAATGGCCCGCGGTGAGCGGATCCCTGGCATCGATGGAATTGGCCAGGGCCTCAATCGTGCGTTCCAGGAATAACTTCTGCTCGGCGTACAATTGGGCGTTCTCGATCTGGGTGGCAGCTAATCCGGAAATGGCGTCCAGGAGCAGCTCATCCTCGCGCGTGAAGGGACCCCCCTCCTTGTTCAGGACCTGGAAGACCCCGATCACCTCACCCGCCCGGTTGCGCAGGGGTGCCGCCAACACGGACCGTGTGCGGTAGCCGGTCCTCTGATCGATCTCCCGATTGAAGCGGGAATCCTGATAGGCATCGGGGATATTGAGCATCTTGCCCGTACGGAGCACCTCGCCGGCGATCCCCAAGTGCGCGGGGAAGCGAATCTCCCTCTCCCCGTGCGCCGCAAGGGACCAGAGCTCTCCGGTCTCCTCGTCGCGCAGGAAGACGGTACAGCGGTCGGCGCGAAGGACGGTGCGGACCTCGTTCATGATTAGCAGGAGCAGGTTCTGGAGCTCGAGCTCGCGGCTGATGCTCAGCGCCACTTTGTAGAACACCGCAAGCCAGTCGCGCTCGAAGGGAGCCTCGCTCGCGCTCGTCCTCTGCGAGGACTCCCCGGGAACCCCATTCTGCGTCTGAAGCCTATTCCCTTGTGCGTCCGTCATGGTGAACTCTGTACCGATCTGCGTGCAGCTCGTCCTTGGGTCGTGCTGAGGTTTCCCTATCAAATCACGGCAAGAGCTCGATCGAGCCTTCTTCGCGCCGGGCCAGCTGCTCTAACCTCCAGGCAGCCACCGAAAGGCCGACCATAAACCAGAGGATCGTCACAACCTCCTGATCCCCGAAATTCCACTCGAACAGCCCGTTGATCTGGAATCCGAGGAAAAGGGCAAAGATGCCCAGGCAAAGGCTCGAAACCGTCGCGTCCGCGGCCCGACGATAGGCTCGCCAAAGAAAGGTAAACAGCCTCCACAGCATGAACAAGAACCCCATCAGCCCGACCAGTCCGAGGGTCACCGCAATGTGCAGGAAGTTGTTGTGCATATGGCCGGCCGGGATTTCCTGGGGATCGCGCCTGTACTTCCGGTACATCTCTTCCGTGCCCACATCTCCGATCCCCACCAGCGGATGATCCGCGAAGATCGCCAGGCCCGTACGCCACCAGACAAGGCGATTGCGGTTGCTCTCCCAGTTCGGGTCGAAAAATCCTCGGACGCGGACCTTTTGCGTCTGCGGGACAGCGACGTAGGCCAAGAGCACCGCCAGAGGCACAGTCCACAGAAGCCGTGGCCTGCGCACGGCCAGTAGAAACACAGCCGTGACGAAAAAGGCAAGCCATGAGCCGCGGGTGTTCGTAAGAAAAAGACAGAGAGCGGCAAGAGCGCCGGTCACTCCCGCCATGAGACGCATCCTGCGCGCTTGGGGCCCAAGCAACAGGGCGAAAGCAAAACCCGCGGCCAAGAACGTGATGCCGCCCGTGGTTACGCTGTTGTGAATATGACGCACCCGCATATCCGGGTGCTGGAGGAAGAACACCAAGCCCCAAAGCGAATAGACCGCAGCCCCCGCCAGAAAAGCCACCACCATCCGCCGCAACCATCGGAGGTCGGGAACCGCTCCGCCAACCAGATAGACCACCCCGATCAACAGAAAACGCCGCAAGTAAAGCACCGACTGCGGGAGGTTGGTCGAGAATGGAAGCGAGATCAACTCGGCGACCAGATAGGCCGCGAAGCCGATCTCCAGGGGTGTCCTGGGTAGCTCAACCCGTCTGCGCTTTACCTGCACCGCAATCCACAGCAACGCGGCGAGAATGACCAGGTTCTGGCTCACCGCGATGTAAAAAGGCAGGCCAAAGGCCATTGCCACTAGCGACCCTCGCAAAACCCTCTCGAGCAGGCTAAGCTTGTCGCCGTTTCCGGTTAGTATCGTCACCGGACCGTCTCCTCAACTCTGCCAACGGGGCGGTTCGCTTTTCGCCTCTCGCTGCGCGGAGGGCAACAGCCCCTCCTGAGGCGCTGGACGACGCGGCCAAGGCGCTTGGTCAGGGGTTCAAGCCACACGGCCAGTTTCCGGACCGGCCAGAGGCGGAGGGGCGTCCAGGGAACCGTAATCTCCCAGTCCTGGCTCTGGACCCGATCCTTCATCACCGCTGGGTGCGTGCCGCGAAAGGGGACCAGGAAGTAGCGATCGGGGTACATATAGGCCTCCAGGGACCCATAGCGGGCGGCGATCTCCTCATCGGAGTGCCACCAGCGGTCGAGCTCGCGTTTCTTCTGGAGCATCCGTTCGGGAGACTTCACCCAACCGTAGTGGTAGATTTCCGCACCGGCCGGCCTGGTGCGAAGGGGCGAGCCGTCGCGATGGCGGAAGTCCATCGCGTCGCCCCAGGACACGATTTCCGGATGCCGGCGCACAATACGCACCTGCCTCCGGTACCATCGCCGCCGGTTGTCCTGATAAGCCCAGTACGTGCCGTAGAAGTGCCGGTAGGCAAACCACAGCCCTTCCACGCGGGGATCGGCCAAGTACCGCGTCATCCTGCTGCGAACCCGATCCAGGTACTTCTCGTGGAGCACCTCATCCGCCTGGATGTAGAAAACCCAATCCCCCGTGCAGTGCTGCAAGCCGAGGTTCGTTTGCTGGGAGAGGACTCGTCCTCCCTCTCGCAGACGTGGATCCCAGAAGGTCTCGATGATTCGGATCCGGGAGTCGCCCAGACCTCGGATGAGATCGAGCGTGGCATCCTCTGACTTTCCCACTACGACGATGAACTCGTCACAGAGCGGAAGCACAGAACGGATGGCCTCCAGCGCAGGGTAGTCCATGATCTGGATATTGCGGACAATGGTCAGGCCGCTGACGCGCATCTCACCACCGGAACTGCATCTCGTAGAGCTTGCGATAGAGTCCTTCCTGGGCCAGAAGCTCCTCGTGTTTCCCCTGCTGCACAATGCGGCCCTGGTCGAGCACGATGATCCGATCCGCGTTCTTTACGGTCGAAAGGCGATGGGCGATTACGAACGAGGTACGTCCCTCCAGCAGTCGGTCGATGGCTTGCTGGACCAGCATCTCGGACTCGGTGTCCAAGGCCGAGGTCGCCTCGTCGAAGATGAGAATCGGAGGATTGCGCAGGATCGCGCGGGCGATGGCAATCCGCTGCCGTTCGCCCCCGGACAGTTTCACCCCCCGATCGCCGATCACTGTGTCGTAGCCCTTGGGCATCTTAAGGATGAAGTCGTGGGCGTTGGCGGCCTTGGCGGCTTCGATAATGGCCTCCTCCGAGACGGAGCCGTCCATCCCATAGGCGATGTTGTTGCGCACGGTATCGTTAAACAGGATCGTCTCCTGCGTGACTACGCCCATCAGCCGGCGCAGACTGTCCAATCGGATTCTGCGCAGGTCGACGCCGTCGATCTCGATGCTGCCAGAGGTCGGATCGTAGAAGCGGATCAGGAGATCGACGAGCGTGGACTTGCCCCCACCCGACGGCCCCACGATCGCCAGCCTCTCCCCTTTCTGCACTTCCAGATCAATATCCCGGAGCACCGGGATGGAGGACTCGTACTCGAAGTACACGTGCCGAAAGCGGATGGAATGCCGCAGATCCGTCACCTCCACCGCCTGGGGATGCTCCGACACCTGGACGGGGGTATCCAGGATGCCGAAGACCCGTTGGGCCGCCACGACCCCTTCCCGCAGGCTATTGTGCACCTGCCCCAGGAGTTTCAAGGGCTGCAACATCGAGAATAGGGCTCCCAGGAACAGAACAAAGCCTCCCGGGCTCAAGGCGGAGCTGTTCCCCAGCACCTCTCGGCCGCCGACGTACAGCACCAGTACGCCCACCAGAACCCCCAGGTACTCCGTCAAGCAAGGGCCCAGATTGCGGATGCGGGTCATCCGTACTACGGTGCGGAAGAAGTCCTGGTTCTCGCGCTCGAAACGCTGGATCTCGTGCTGTTCGCCTCCGAAAGCGCGCACAACCCGGATGCCGTAGATGGTCTCTTGCAGAACCGAGGCGAGATCCGCCACCCGCTCCTGGGTACGCAGACTATCCCGCTTGAGACGATTCCCGATCTCCGCCATCGCGTAGCCGACAAGGGGAAAGACAACGAGCACGAGCAGGGTCATTTTCCAGCTCAGGAAGATCATCACCCCGAGGTAGATCACGATTTGCAGGGGATCCCGGAAGACACTATTAATCGCCGCGGTGATGGAGGCATTGATCACCGTCACATCGTAGATGACGCGGGAAATCAGCTGACCCGCACGCTCTCCGTGGAAATAACTCAAGGACAGACGCTGATAATGGCGGAAAAGCTCATTGCGCAGGTCACGGATCACACCCTGCTCCACAGGGGCCATAAAATACGCCTGGCCCACACGGAAGAGGTTCTTGAGGAAAAAGCCTGCCGCCATCACCCCGCAGAGCAGGACCAGAGCCTCTTGCCTCGACCTGCGGGCAAACCACTCATTCAGCTTCGCTTCAACTTGTTCCCGGAGGTTGGGCAGACGGGAAGGGACGGAAATCTCAGGCGTAGTAGGCCGGGCGGAAACGGCTTGGGTGTCCCCTGCTTGAAAGAGGACGTTGATGAAAGGCATCACCACCGTGAGGGAAAAGGCGCTGAACACGACGAAGAACAACATGCACACGACCGACGCCGCTAGCCAGCGCCGGTATCGCAAGACGTAGCGGAGCACTCTCCGATACACCGCCCACAAGGTTGACCTCGCCTCCTCCGAAAATAGAAAACAGCGACTGCCGAGTCGCCGTTCAATCTACACGCACCGCCCGCCCGTTGTTCCTTATGGCTCCTTTTTGCCCCCTAAACCATCAGCCTCCGGTGGACCCGTGTAGCCCCTCCCTCGGAAAACGCCTTCAATCCTTGATTTCGCGGTACTCCGCGTCCTCGATCTCTTCGTCCGCTATTCCCGCCCTGGGATTCCCGCCCGTGAGGGAGCTCTTCCCGCTGTGCACGATCCATCGAATGATCTTGTAGATCGCGTATAGAAAGAGAAGCTGAAAGATCAGTCGGATCATTCTCGTCTCCTATCCGGTCATGGGAGAGTAGAATTCGATGCCCCGATGGGGTCGCATGATCTCGCGAACGAGATCTTCGAAATCCCTCTCCCGGTGGACGAAATCAATCTCATTGGCGTTGACGACAAGAAGAGGGGATTGGGTATAGTGGAAGAAGAAGCGGTTGTACGCCTCGCACAAAGAACGGATGTAGTCCTCCGAGATGTTCTTCTCATAGGGCAGGTTTCGCTTGCGAATATTGGCCATGAGCCGCTCGGGCGAGGACTGCAGGTAAACCACAAGGTCCGGCATCGGCACCTCCCGCTCCAGGAGGGAGGCGACACGATTGTAAAGGGCCAGCTCGCGATCGTCCAGATTAAGGGCGGCGAAGATGCGGTCCCTCGCAAATAGGTAATCCGAAATCACCAGGTCGTGAAACAGGTCCCGCTGCGAGATCTCCTCTTGCTGCCGGAAACGGCTCAGGAGAAAGAACAGCTGGGTTTGAAACGCGTACCGCCGGGGATCCCGGTAGAAATCCGCCAGATAGGGGTTCTCCTCGGGCTTCTCCAGAATCAACTTGGCATCGAAGCGCTCCGCGAGCTTCCGGGCCAGGCTTGTCTTGCCTGCGCCAATCACCCCTTCGATCGCCAGGTAACGCAGCTTCCTCAATGGACCCCGTCCCCTTTCCCTTGGGGAGAATGGAGAGCACTTCGGTCCGCGAAGGGAATCACCCACGCCTGATCCGGACATTCGTGCAGGAGTTCCGCCACCGTCTTGCCGAGTACCGGCACGGGATGATCCGGAGCAATTTCTGCCCACGGAACGAGGACGAAGCGTCGACGCTGGAGCTCGGGATGCGGGATCGTCAGCCGCTCAGACGCAATCACCCGCTGGCCGAAACAGAGGATGTCGAGGTCTACGGTTCGCGGTCCCCAACGGGACTGCCTCTGCCTGCCCAGGCGATCCTCGATCCCCTGGCAGGCGTAGAGCAATCGGTAGGGATCCTGCCCTTCCGCCTCAATCTCCACCACCGCATTCAGAAAAGGCCCCTGGTCCTTGGGCCCAAGGGGCTCCGTCTCATAGACGGAGGAGGTCCGGCGAACGCGACAGCCCTCCACCCCCTCTAAGAGACCCACCGCTCTCCGGAGATAGCCAAGCCGGTCACCCAAATTGGAGCCCAAGGACAGGAACACCACCTCCACCTGCCACTCCCAAAGCGATCAAGACAAGACGCCCTTGCCGAGAAACGCGAGCAATCTACCAAAAAGGCCTCTGAATGTCAAGGCCGAAAAGGCTCGGGAGACCTTTTCAAGTCCCTAAAATCCCAAGTCTTGTAGGAGCTTCGGGTCCGAGGGGTTATCCGGCACGGCAGGGCTCTGTCTGTCTTCGGAGGCGACCGGATCGAGCGCCTTCGGCAGGTTCCCCGGACTTGTCGCGGGGCCAGGCGGAGCACGGTCGCCCAGGCGCATGCCGCGGGGCCTTTCCCCTTGCATTTTGGTCCCCAACACCTAAATTCGCGGCAAGCCGGGAGAATTTCGCCGTGGGAGCGGGGTCATCGGCCTGTGGGTAGGACCAATCACTGGGTAGGAAAAGGGTAGAGCCATGATACGACTGGACGGGAAGGTGGCGCTTATCACTGGTGCGTCGCGTGGCATTGGACGGGCAACGGCGGTCCTGATGGCAGAGGCAGGTGCCGCCGTGGCAATCAACTATTACCGCAGCGAAGGGCCGGCGCTTGAGCTGGCGCAGTCGATTTGCGGCAAGGGAGGCAAGGCGCTGGCCATCCAGGCCAACGTCGCGAATCGGCAGGAAGTCGACCGGATGGTGCGGCAGACCCTCGAATCGTTCGGCCGCATCGACATCCTCGTGAACAACGCGGGAATCTGGACCTACGGGGAGATCGACACCATGCCCGACGAGGTCTGGGACGAAACGATGGATATCAACCTGCGCGGGGTTTTCTACTGCACTCGGGCCGTGGTGCCGATTATGAAGAAGCAGGGAGGGGGAAGGATCATCAACGTTTCCTCGACGGCCGGACAGCGAGGCGAGGCCTTCCACTCCCACTACGCAGCTACCAAGGGAGCGATCATCAGTTTCACCAAGTCCCTGGCGGTGGAATTGGCCCCCTACAACATCCTGGTGAACGCCGTTGCCCCGGGGTGGGTCGACACGGAGATGTCCGCCGAGGCCCTGCGCACAGAAGGGGAAAAGATCACTTCCCAGATCCCCCTCCGTCGTGCCGGCCGGGCGGAAGAGATTGCGGGACCGATCGTGTTCCTCGCCTCGGATTTAGCCTCTTATATGACGGGGGAGATCGTGAACGTCAACGGCGGCAATGTCCTGTGCGGGTGAGGGAGGTCTGCCGTGGAGGCCGGGCACACCCTGACGGTGCGTGTGTACCGCATCATGGGCCATTGTCCAGTCTACGTGGAGGGGCAATCGTTCCGCATTCGGGAAGGCTATGTGCTGGAGGCGGAGCTCGCAGGCGGCATCTGTCTCCACAGCCTCGCTTCGATACTGCCGTATTACGTAGCCCTTTCTCGTGGCGTTCACCCCTCCTCCCTGGGGCTTGCGGGTCCGAAAGCCGATTGCGCCTATGTCCACTGTCTTGACCCCTGCGAAATCACAGGCGGGGGAACGGTGGTCTTTGAGATTGAGAGGGAGTAATGGCACAGGATGGGGCACCGTTCCGGGTCGGTAAGCTTCCATCGCAATTCCTCGCCGAGATGCTCTCGCGCTACACCATCCTCGATCCCCGCGTGGTGGTCGGGCCACGGATCGGTGAGGACGTAGCGGCCATCGACTTCGGCGATCGGTACCTCCTGGCCAAGACCGACCCGATTACCTTTGTGGCGGAGGATATCGGATACTACGCCATCAACGTCAACGCGAACGACATCGCGTGCGCCGGGGGGCTCCCGAAGTGGTTCTTGGCGACCATCCTTTTGCCCGAGAACGCAACCGACGAAAGACTCGTATCGACCATCTTCTCGCAGCTTTATCGCGCCTGCCGCAAGCTCCGCGTTTCCTTCTGCGGTGGTCACACCGAGGTCACCTATGGCCTTGATCGGCCCATTGTTGTGGGGACCATGCTTGGAGAAGTGGACAAGGACAAGCTCGTCACGACCTCAGGGGCGCGGGTTGGGGATGAGTTGATTCTTACGAAGGGAATCGCTATTGAGGCGGCTTCGATCATTGCTCGGGAGAAAGAAGAGCATCTGAAGAACGTGTTCTCGCCCGAGGTGGTGCAGAGGGCACAACACTTCCTTCACGATCCGGGGATTAGCGTTCTGCGCGACGCCCAGGTGGCCGTGGCAGCTGGTGAAGTCCACGCGATGCACGACCCTACAGAGGGGGGACTGGCCACAGGCCTCCACGAGCTCGCCGAGGCCGCCGGTGTCGGAATCCGGGTCCATTTCGAGCGGATCCCGATGCTTCCCGAGGCTAAGCTCCTCTGCGAGGAGTTTGGACTGGACCCACTGGGAGCTATCGCTTCCGGGGCGCTCCTGATCGCCGCTCCCCCCTCCTCCGTTCCCGCCATCGTACGGGCCCTGCAGCAGGAAGGCATCCGCGCGGCGGTGATCGGTGAGGTCGTCGCCCCAGAACACGGAGTCCAGATCACGTATCGGGATACCAGCATGCCCCTGCCGCGCTTTGATCAAGACGAGATCACGAAGATCTTCCGAGGCGCAGACGGCGACGAGAATGCACCAACCGAACCGGAGTGAGCATCTTTCTTTCGCAGGACCCAGTGCCGCAGAGCAGGCAGGCGCGCACGCATCTGCCTTCGAGCCTATGGGAAAACCCGACAGGTATCCCCCTTCGGTCATGAAAACTCGCATCCTGGCAGCCGTGGCCCTCTGGATTGCTGGAACCGTGGCCCTGGGCCACCTTCTCGCCACCCTACCGAACGTGGAACTGGTCACCGCCTCCGTTTTCCTTGGCGGCGTGGTGTTTGGGCCCGCATTCGGCGCGCTGATCGGGTTGACCGGTGAGTTCCTATACTCTCTGACCAGCCCGTTTGGCCTTGCGACCCCTCCTCTCCTGGCCGCACAGCTCCTCGGTATGGCCCTGGCGGGCCTGGCCGGCGGGCTCGTAGGACCCAGGTTCTTTTCGCGACCGAGACCTCTCATCGTCCACCTCCTGACGGCCGCGGTGGGCCTGGGGTTGACCGTGCTGTACGACCTCCTCACCACCTCAAGCTTCCTAATCCTCAGCGGCCTCTCCCTGAGCCGCCTGGTTGCCTCGTTGTTCTTCGGTCTTGGCTTCTACGCAACTCATCTTGCCTGGAACACGTTCGTCTTCGCCACGCTCGTGCCTCCACTTGGTAGGAAACTCCCCGGCTTTCTCCCATGGACGCAGCGCTAAGCAGGCTTCCGCCATCCGCCTTGGTGCTGGCATCCCTCTGGTTCGGGACGTCGCTGGACCTACACGCTCAGCTTCCCGGCAATGCCGAGATTTCCCGGCCCCCATCTTTTTCAACACCCGCGTGGTCGATCGACGAGATAGGCGAGAGCTACTGCTGGATTCCGGGCTTGTGGGTTACCCGCTGGGGCGAGAGGGGCCAGCTGCGCTGGCCCGTGCTGGACGGGGTTCTCCCCGTCGGCCTCGGCGTCGATGGCCTGCCCCAGGTGTCGCTGCTTCTCGGGCTGAGCGATCTGCGCCTACCGGGATCCACCTTCCCGCAAAGCGTAACGGACGCACGAGGAAGCCTTGGCTACACCTCAGGTCCTCTTCCGTCTGTGGAGGTAATCCCACGCTGGAGTCTCCCAGAGAGGCCGCGCTCCGAACTCTCGTACTCCGCGGGGGCGTACGGCTTCAGCTCCATTGCGGCTCAGCACGGACAACCTCTCGGAAAGTCCCTGACCGTTTGGCTTGAAGGCGGCGACGCGGCGTACGATGGATACGAACTCGGAGCCAGCACCAGGGCCTACTCCATCCGGACCAGGGCTCTTTACCAGCTGAACCCAAAGGTGGCCTTTCGCCTGAGCACCCAAAAGGGCGTTGGAGAGCAGCATCTTCCGCACCCCCTTGTCTTTGTGCCGTTCTCTGGGTTTCTGCCTGAACGGCAGAAGGGGACCTTCGTCCGTCACGATGGTCGCCTTGATCTGCTCCTGAGCAGAGGGCTCGCGGTCAAGGCGGGATTTCAGATGCTCCGTGAGCGGTGGGAATGGGGGCTCCCGCCCCTGACCTCCTCCCTTCCGGACCGCCTGAGCCGCTCCCTGATCTACGCGGCCACAGGGGGCGGGACGTGGAGTGCGGAAATCCTCAGCGCCCGCCAGACGATCTCGGACCGCGGCGCCCACGAAGCGCACTGGTGCGAGTTCGGAGCCCGGACGAGCCGCACGATCCCGATTGGGTCCGGGGCGAAGGCTGTGTTCGCGGCCGGTCTGGTCCAGGTGGCTCAGCGTCGGACGCCGGAAGGCTCTCTGCAAATCGTGTGGTCTCCCGCTGGCTATCGACTGGCTGCGAGGGTCCTGCGGGAGCCCTTCGTACCTCCAGCGATTAGCCGCATCCGAGTCTCCGGCAAGGCCGATGCGACTCTGGCCTCGCGCACGGCAGCGGAGGTGGCCGGCGAAAGACAAGGCGCCTGGGGAACCCTGGTGGTGGAGCTTTCGCGGTCTCTGTACGGCGACTTACCGACGCCGTCACCGTTGGGCCAGGGAGGCAGCCCCTGGGCTTGCCGACCATGGGAGACGGAACGAATCTCGCTGGTGATCCGCACTCCGAGTGTGGCCGGGTTCCAGCTGAGGGCCAAGGGAGACAGTTACACGAATCCGGTCCCGGGCTACCCGTCGCTGGTCCTTCGAGCCGAGGTGAGCTACACCGACACCCTTTTTTCAGGCGACCTGCCCTGCCGCCTTTCGCTGCAGGTCGAAGGTTCGCGATGGATGCGCGGAGCGCTCCCCTCGGGAATCGCCCAGTTCCTCCCGTGGGATCGGCGGCCCTCACCCTACTGGGCGTTCACGGCTCTGATCTCGGCTCGATACCGGGACGCCCTTTTTTACGCCGAGCTGAGCTGGTGTCCACCCGGTCATCGAGAGATCTTGCCCGCGCTGGAGGCCGAGCCCCTTTGGGCCAGCTGGGGTGTCCGCGTAGTCCTGTGGGATTAGTACTGCCGGAGGTCACACGCTATGGACAGGGTTCGATGGGGACTGATTGGCTGCGGCGACATTGCGCGCAAGCGAGTGGCGCCGGCCTTGCGCGATTTGCCTTCCTGCGAACTCGTTGCCGTCGCGCGGGCACGGGCCGAGCTGGCGGAACGCTTCGCCCGCGAATTCGGGGCCAAGCGTTGGTATGCCCACTGGCAGGATCTGGTGGCCGACCCCGAGATCGAAGCGGTCTACATCGCGACCCCCGTGTACCTCCACGCCGAGCAAACGATCGCCGCGGCCCTGCAGGGCAAGCACGTATTGTGCGAAAAACCGCTGGCGTTGAACGTGGAGCAAGCCGAACGGATGCTGTCGGTCTGCAGGTCGAGGGGGGTGACACTCGGTGTGGCCTACTACCGGCGGTTTTACCCGGTGGTACGGCGCGTCAAGGAGCTTCTCGAGCAAGGAGCGATTGGCAAACCGATCCTGATCCAGATCAACGCGTTCGAGCGATTCAATCCCTCCCCCGGCGAGGAGCGCTACTGGCTCGTGCAGAAGGAGCTCGCCGGGGGAGGACCCATGTTCGACTTCGGATGCCACCGCATCGAAGTCATGCTTTACCTGTGCGGCCCGATGGTCGAAGTGCAGGGGCTCCACAGCCACGCCCTTTACCGCCGGGAAGTTGAGGATACCACCGTCGCCACATTCCGTTTTGCGGACGGCACCTGCGGGGTACTCTCCGTCACCCATGCTGCCCAGGAAGCTCAGGACACCCTCTCCATCTTCGGCAGCGAGGGATCCGTCCACGTACCCGTCCTCAATCAGGGGACTCTTTACCTGCGGAGCGCAGGGTCGGTGACGACAGAGTCGCACCCGCCGCACCCCAACGTCCACTTGCCTCTGATCGAGGACTTTGCGCAGGCGGTGCGCGAGGAACGGCCGCCCACCGTCCCCGGCGAAGTGGGCCTCGAAGTTGCGCGCATCGAAGAGCTCATCTACCAGCCCCTAAGCCGCCCTGCCGGGTAGGGCCGGGCCCGAACTAAGCGCTCCCGCTGAGCGCCGGTGGCCGCCTTTCGCAAAGCTTGCAAGCCTGCTCAGGATCGCAGGAGCTTGAGGAACTCCCGCATGAAGGCAGGATGATCCGGCCAGGCCCGCGAGGTCACCAGCTTCCCGTCGACGACGACCTCCTGATCCACGAACTTGGCCCCGGCTCCTTCCATGTCGGGCTTAAGAGCAGGATAAGCGGTAACCGTCTTGCCTTTGATCAGACCGTAGGCTGCCAGGACAAGCGGGGCATGGCAGATGGCGGCCACCGGTTTCCCGGCATCGAAGAAGTGCTTCACAATGCCGGGCAGCGCCGGGTCGTTACGGATCCACTCCGGCGCTCGTCCGCCCGGGATGACCAGGCCCGCGTACTCTTCCGGCTTGACGTCCTTGAATTCGAGATCCGCAGGGATCCGATAGCCGGGCTTCTCCGTGTAGGTCTCAAATCCGGGTTCGAAATCGTGAACCACCGCCTGGATGACCTTCTTTCGCGGCGCCGCAATGTGCACCTCGAATCCCTCTTCCTTGAGTCGCTGGTACGGGTACATCACCTCGAGCGACTCCGCAGCGTCACCCGTCACGATAAGGACTTTGGCCATGGCATCCTCCCTCGTTTGACTTTACTTCGCCCGTCTCCGTCCTGTAGACGAGAGGCCGACTACCGCAGGATCCATCGGAACGTGATGATCCCTTCCTGCTCCACCTGGGGCAGATTGGCCGGCAAGGGATTGAAGCGCCACTGCCGGAATGCCTCCAGGGTCAGCCTCTCCAGGGTCGCATCGCCCCCTTTCGTGACCAGTACCGCCGAGCCGACCAGTCCGGAAGGAAGCACCGTGAAACGAATCCGCACCACCGCGTCCTTGTTCAGGCCTTCGGGGTATTCCGGGATTACCTTGAAGAGAACCGTACGCTGAGCCGCCTCCCCTGTGATCGCGAAGCTCCCCCCACCTGCTATTCCTTCGGAAGGCGCCGTCTGGGCCGCTTCCCCCGTCGTCTCCCCCGGCCTCTCTGAGGGCACAGGGCCAACTTTACCCTCCCGCCACGAGCCCAGACGGTCGTCCACCGTCGCTCTGGGCTGCCCTTTGTCCCCCAGCTCGGGAGACGCCATCTCCAGACTCTCCGATGGCGAGAACTTCCCCTGTTCCGAGACGCGCAGCAGGGGCTCCTCCTCTTCGACCATTCGTCTTCGCGGCAAAGCGACCGGTTGCCCCCTCTCTTCCGTCCTCTCCGACTGAACCAGGCTTTGGGAGGGCGCCGGCTGGCCGCTCTTCGGGACGGTCAGGGCCGGAGGGGAACTCCCACCGGCTTCCGGAGCCGCGCTCACGAAGGCGACCTCGACAAAGCGAGGGACCGGGAACTCGAAGCGGATCCGAATCGCGGCGAAGAGAAGGAGAATGAGGGCGTGGATCAGCGCAGAAAGCGCCAGTGCGTAGCGCCCTTCCTTACCCCCCGTCACGGAACCGAGAACCCTCGCTCGAGCCATGGCTCACACTCCCGGGCGGGTCGCGATCAAGAAGCGGGTAGCGCCGGCCAGCTTCGCTGCGTCCACGACCTCGATCGTCCGTGCCAGGCTGAGGTCCTGATCCGCTTGGATCACAACCAGTTGGTCCGGGGCCTGAGCCAGAAGCCTCCGCACTTCAGCCCCAAGTTCGGCCAACAGCACCCGCCTTCCGTTGAGGAAGATTTCCTGATCCCGGGTCACGGTAATCACCAGTCGCTGTTCCACCGTGGGCTCTGCACTGACCGCTTTGGGCAGTTCCACCCGGATTCCCGGTTGAACCACGTACGAGCTGGACAAGAGGAAGAAGATCAGAAGCAGGAGCACGATATCCGTGAGGGAAATGGCTGAGAACGTAACAATGAGCCTACGCCGGGTTCTGAATTCCATGGACCCTCTCCTTCTCAAGGAGCATGTCGAGGATCTCGACCGAGCTTACCTGCATCTCGAACACGATCCGCTGCACTTTCCCTTCCAGCCAGTTGTAGAAGATCAACGCCGGGATGCCAACAGTAAGGCCAGCAGCCGTGGTGATCAGCGCCTCCCAGATCCCGCCCGCCAGGACCGAGGCATCCACATTGCCACCGTGAACCTGAATCTGCATGAAAGCGCGGATCATCCCGGTGACCGTCCCCAAGAAACCGATGAGCGGGCTAACAGCCGCCACGGTCCCCAGAGCGTTCAAATTTTTCTCCAGCTGGTAGACCTCGATTTTCCCGGCGTCCTCGATGGCCTCCCGGATCTCCTCGCGGGACCCTCCTCGCTTTTCGATAGCGGCCTTCGTTATCTTGGCGATGGGTCCCGGGGTCCTCTTGCAAAGGGCGATCGCCTCCTCCACGTGATCTTTCAGGAGGAGGTTCTTGATCTGCAGGATGAATGTAGCCGTATTGATCTGCAACTTGCGAAGGTTCCACCATCGTTCGATGACCACGGCCAGGGCAATCAGCGAGCAGGCCCCAATGGCCACCATCAGAACACCGCCTTTTTCGAGGATTTCCAGCAGGGACATGATTCCTCCTCGACTTGTTCCGTGCCGTCCAGCCCGGTTTTCCTTCCTACCTTTACCACGCGCCGTGCAGGCCCAGCGCGAAGACGCGTCCGAACTCCGGATGTCCTGTGCGAAGTACGATCCGCCGGTCGGTCAGGTTGCGTGCCTCGCCGCGAACGAGGATGTTCTTGGACACCGCTACCTCCACGTCCACATCGGCCCGGGTATAGGCGCCCAGCATGCGATCGCCAGCGAGGTCCCGCGGCCTCCTACCCACCCACGCCGCTGTGAGGCCGACGCGGAGCTGCGGAATCGGCCTCCAGGAGGACTGGATCGGGAGCCGCCAATGCGCCAGGAAGGGCCGACGCGTAAAGCCCGGGTAGGAAAGCCTGTCCTCCGATCTTTCCAGCTCTTCACTCAGCTGGACCAGTTCGATCGTGGCGGAAAGGTGCCTCTGGGAGTACAGATCCAGCCCGATGGCCACCTCATTGCTTTCCAGCTTTTCGAGGGCCCGATAGGCGAACAGGTACGTGCCGCTGCACCCGCCACAGGTGTCGGCTACCTCCTCCCAGTAATGGGCCCCGTTCAGGAACGCCCGGCGCCAGCGGAAGCGAATCCTTCCGCCCGAGATGAGCTTCAGCTCGGCAGCGGCCCCGACCGAAGCCCGCACACGCTCCGCGCTCCAATCTGTCTGCCTGGCGTCAAAGTAGGGGTCGGCCATCCAGATCTGCAGCGGGTCAACTGGCTGAAATCCGGACCGGACCTCGCACGAGACGCCCAGGTGGGGAGTCACGGTCCCCGCCGCCCGGGCATTGAGGGAAAGCCGTGACGTCCGGCCTTTCCCCCTTTGCCGCCAGTTTTCAATGGCAACTCCGCTGGCCAGGGACGCGCGCTGGGCAATGGGCACCGTCAGATCCACGAAGAGGGAAGACAGATCGTTCTTTGCCGCCAGGGACTCGGCCAGGCTCGGGCTAAAACGATACCCGTTGTAGCGGAGGCCAGCCTGGATGCCGAGCGGACCGGCATCCCACTCGCAGCCCGCCTCGAGTCGGGAGCGGCTCAGCTTCGCGTTCCAGAGGAGATCCTGGCGCGGGACGACACTATCCGGCCACCCGAAACCCGGGACGAAACGCTGCTCCACCGATCCCCAGCCTGCCTCAGCGGCAACGCGGAGCCGCAGTTGCCGTGCCGCGCCGCTGTATTCTCCTCGGACCTCAGAAGTCGAGCCTACCCGTTTGACCACGGGCGTATGCATTCCGATCTCCTGCCCCGCTACCCCGGCTCTGAGGCTGACGTGGCCGCCGTCCTTTGTGTCGAAACCCACCCGTCCTTGCCCCGCCCACTTCTTCCACCCGGAGTTACGATATGGGCCATCCGTTCGATCGATGCGGCCGGCCACCTCGTAGCTCAACCTCTCCCCTTGAGCCCAGTGGATGGCCTCTCCGCGGAGCCAGCGATAGTCCCCGTAGGTAGCCCGAGCCTCCAGCCCCCGGAGGCGAATCTGCGGCACCCGACTGAACGTGGTCTTCTTCCCCCATTCGTCTGCGACGAGTCGTACAGGGCGATAATCGACGGTCGGCTCGTAGACCCCTACCGGAACGGCTTCGGCCTGCAGTTTCTCCCCCGCCTCCCTCCTGCTCCGATCCTGGCCGATGATGAGCACGTCCGGAAGTTCCAGGCGCGACCGCTCCGTTGCGGAAGGTTCGGCGGGCGGTTTTGCGGCCGCCGTGGTATCCGGCGATGGAAGAGCAGGACGAGTCCCGGGCAAGGGCTTTTGCTCTTGTGCCATCGCGACCGAAGCGTGAAATGCCCACAGGACTAGGCCCAGAGTGGCGATGCCTGAGGTGGACCTTCGGACCTTTCGTCTCGTCATCGGTTTGCCAGCTCCTGTAACTTGGCCTGGGCCTTCTGTACGACCTCCGGGTCCTGGACGGAAAGGAGGCTCCGGTAGAGTTTGCGCGCCTCCGCCCAGTTCTTCAGCTGTTCGTTCATTTCGGCGGCACGGAGGACAGCCCGGACACTCCAGAAGGCGTACGCGGAGTAGAGGTATCGGACTTTCAAGAATTCGAGAGCGGCCCGTTCGAGATCCCCCCGCGCTGCGGCACATTCCCCAAGCCAGTACTGGCTTTCGGCCGCTACGGCCCCCTGCGCCGTGCTCACAAGTTCTCGCAACAAGCTCTCGGCCTCGCCCACGTGGCCGCTTGCCAGCAACACCCGCGCCTTGCCCAGACGGGCTTCGGCGAGATTGGGGCTGTCGGGATACCGGGTCAGTACCTGATCAAAGAGCTCCGAGGCCCTCTGGATCTGCCCCTCCTCCAGCGCAAGCCTCCCTGCCCGGATCAGAGCCGCCGAGGCAAGGTCCGTCTCCGGGTACTGTTCCCAGACCCGGCGGTAATAGGCCTGGGCGTCCTCGACGCGACCCTTCCGCTGCAAGACCTCCCCTGCTCGCATCAGAGCCTGAGGGGTTGCTTTGCTGTTTGGGAACTCCTGCCATTGGCGCACGAATGCGTCCACGGCGCGGGAGTCATCGTTGAGCTTATCGAAGCACTCCCCCACCCAAAGCCAGGCAGACTCGGCCTGAGGCGAGTTCGGGTAGGCCCGCAGAAGCCTCCGGTACTCGTCGATGGCTTCCTGGTAGCGACCCAGGTTGAAAAAGAGTTCGGCCTTACGCACTACGAGCTCTGCGGCAAGCTTTCGGTCGGGGTGGCGCGCGATGAAGTAGTCGGCCAGATGCAGGACGCTGTCCACATGGCCGAGTTGCAACAACGACCACTGGAGGCCGCTGATGGCATCGCCAGTATACTCACCCTCGGGGAACGCGTCGATCACGAAGCGGTATTGAGCAGCGGCTTCCCGGTAGCGGGCAAGGTTGTAGTAGCAGTCCGCCACGTAGTAGGCGGCATCGTCCACCAGATCGCTGCGGGGAAATCGCTGCTGGAGGGTGTGGAAGGTGCGAATGGCGTCCTCGTAGCGTTCGAGCTTGAACTGAGTGCGGCCGATCCAGAACAGAGCCTGCGGCGTCGCCGGAGCGTCCGGATAATTGTCTGCTACGCGCTGGAAGCTCGACAAGGCCTCGGGGTACTTCTCCAGCCGGAAGAGGGCCAAACCTACACCCAGCAGGGCCTCGGCCTTCCGGGCGGGACCTTCGGCCTGCTCGTACGCTTCCTGATAGAGCTGCCGAGCCTCTGCGTACCTCTTGAGGTTGAAGTAGGCGTCGGCCGCCCGCAGGGTTGCGTCCACAGCCAGGCGCCGGTCGTTCACCCCCTGGCGCGCCTCTGTGAAGGATCGCACAGCGTCCTCGTACATCCCCACCTTGAGCTCGCACCAGCCCTTTCCATACCAAGCCTCGGCCCGGCGATTGGACTTGGGATACTTGTTCACTACCTCGTCGTAGGCTACCCGCGCCTCGGGAAGTCGGTTTAGCCGGTAGAGGACCTCGGCCTTCCAGAAGGCGGCGTCGTCGGCAAGTTCGTGGTCGGGGTAGCTTGTCACCACGGTTTGAAAAGCCTCAATCGCTCCCTCGTAGCGGCCGCGCAGGTACTGACACCAGCCGGTCTTGAACCAGGATCGGGGAGCAGCCGGTGCGGACGGAAAGCGGCTCACCACCTGTCGATAGGCCTCCTCGGCTTTGTCGAGATTGCCCGCAGCCAGCCAGGATTCGCCGATCATGAACTGAGCGTCGGGGGCAATGTCGGCGTCCGGGTAGTTCTCCACCGCCTGACGAAAGCGCTCGATGGCCTCGTCGTATCGCTGCTCCTCAAAGGCCATGGCACCGAGCTCGTACAGAGCGCTCGGCGCTTCTTCGCTCGTCGGGTACTCCTTTACCAGGCGGGCGAAGACGGCCCCGGCCTCCTCCGGGCGCCCCGCCTTGCGGCAGATGCGGCCGATCTGGTACAGGGCGGAGGCCTTCATCGGCTCAGATCTGCTCACTTCGATCGTTTTCGCGAAAGCGGAAAGGGCTTCCTCCGTGCGTCCCGCATTTAGGTACGCCCATCCCAGTCCGTACCAGGCCTCGTCCACGGCGGCGCCGCCGACTGCAGGATCGGTAAGGAACCGATAGGTGGCGATAGCCGAATCCGTGTTTCCGGACTTTAGGTAGGATTCGGCGAGCACAAAGCGCGCGCGGAGACTGGCCTCGTGGTCCGGAAAGCGGCGCAGGGCATTTGCCAGCGCCTCGATCGCGTTCGGGTAGTCCCCCTCGGCCGCAAAACAGAAGCCCGCCCGATAGTACGCTGAGGCCGCCAGACGGCTCTTGGGGTAGTCGCGGACCAGCCGCGCGTAGGCCAGCCTCGCTTTCGCGAAGTCCTTCTTCTCCTCGTACACCCAACCGATTGAGTAGAACGCGTAATCCGCCACAGGGGAGTTGGGATCCTGCCGAATGGAGGTCGCGTACTCGGTGAGGGCCTCGTCGACCTTGCCCTGACGGTACAGGGCCTCCCCAAGCCAGTAGTGAGCTTCTGCAATCAACTTATCTGAGGGATACTCCTGCAAGAAGCTTCGGAGCGCCTCTTCGGCCTGAGCGAACCTTTCCGCAAAGAAGTAGGCCTGGCCGAGGCGAAACTGGGCTTGGGACCGGTACGTGACGGCGGGGTAGTCGGTCAGCACGCGTCGGTAGGCGTGAATCGCTTCGGCATAGTCCTGAAGCTGGAAGTGGCACTCCGCCAGGAGAAATTCCGCATCGCCCGCCAGGGAGCTGTGGGGATAATCGCGGAGGAACTGGGAAAGCTGTTCGACGGCCATGCGGTACAGGCCGTCTTCCATCATGCCCCGGGCCACAGCCAGCTCACGAGCCTCGCTCTCCTGGCGTACCTCCTTAGGCCCTCCGCGCAGGAATCCCGACCCGCCCCCGATCAGAACCAGAAGACCCGCAAGTATCCAGACTCGACGCATTCCGTTGCTCCTCTCGGCCAAACTGCCGTCCACGAGGCCAGAACCCGTCGGACCCGTTCCCCTCAGTTATTCGGCCTCAAACGCGCCCGGTCCTTGATCGACCCGTCGCCGGGGACTTGCGTCCCAGACCATTGGCCGCGACGTACCCAAGGTGCCTAACGCAGGAGCAGGACCTTTTGCCGCAAGACCACGTCTGATCCGGCGAACTGGACCACATAGACCCCAGACGGGGCGGGTGAGCCGTCCTCGAGCCTACCGTCCCAGATGAGCGAGTGGGTCCCCGCTGGGAACGGCCCAGCCCGCAGGGTTGCCACCTTTCTCCCGAGCACGTCATAGATCCCTACCTCACCTACGGTACCCGCGGGCAGCCGAAGGGCCGTCACCGACTCCTTGTGGAACGGGTTCGGATGCGGAATGGCAAGCTCCGCATGTGTCGGAAGCGTCGGAGATTCCCCTTCCTTTACCGAGGTCCACACGCGACGCTGCGTAAAGATACGCGTTTCTGGCCCCGAAAGGGTGAGCTGGATCACTCCGCCGGCTACCTGGAGCGTCTCATCGCGGGTAAATTCGAACCACTGGCCATCGACGGGGAAGGGGACCTGCACCGTTTGAGGAGAGCGGCTGAAATTCGCAGCCACGACCACGCTCTCCTGCCCGTACGTGCGATGGAACACGACCGTCCTCTGATTGCTGTAGGTTCGGACCACGCTTACTGTCCCGCGTCGCAGTGCAGGTAGAGCCTTCCTCAGAGACAGGAGCCCGCGGTAATAGCGCAAGATCCCCTGCCAGGGTTCTCGCGAGGGTTTGGTCCAGTCCAGGGGATTGCGGCCGACTACCTTAGGCAGGTCTTCCCCGTACTCCTGGCCATGGTACAGCATGGGAACCCCGGCCGCAGCGAGCAAAACGGCCCCGGTCATCTTCTCGTAGGCCACAGCTGTCGCGTAGTCCGTACCCACGTAGTTCAGGCACTCGTAGATGGTCCTCTGCTCGTCGTGGCTCACGGTGTAGTTGATCACGTTGGTGGGATCCCGAAAACCGTCCGCCGCGTAGTCGAGCGCTCGGCGGGTCCCCTCGCTGTCGAAAGTGCGCAGGTTGGTCTTCATTACGTCGTGGAAGGTGTCGTGCCATTCGGCGCTCACGGGCACCCGGCTCAGCAGTGTGGGATCCTGAGGCAGGTGTTCCGCGATACGGTAGACCAGTGGATCCAGGGTGCGCGCGTAGTCAGCAAAGGAGGCGATGCCTTCTTCCTCGATGTAGCGTGTGGCGTCGAAGCGGAACCCGTCGATGTGGTACTCGCGGATCCAGAACTCCACTACATCGCGGAACAGTTGCTTGGTTGCCGGCTTGGTGTGGTCGAAGTCGGGCATGCCCCAGTCGTTGCCCGCGGAATGGAAATAGGGGCTGTTGTCCAAATTGTCGGCGTACGGAAGCACCAGCGGCGATGACCAGTCCACGTGGTTGAACACCATGTCCATGAAGACGGCGATCCCCCGCTGGTGGGCCTCGTCGATCAGGCGCTTCAGGTCTTCCGGGCTACCGTACGTCGCCTCGGGGGCAAAGTAGAAAGCCGGATTATAGCCCCAGCTGTTCGAGCCCGGGAATTCGTAGCAGGGCATCAGTTCGATGGCGTTAATCCCCAGGCCAACCAGATAGTCCAGCTTATTGCGAACCCCTTCGAAGGTGCCCGCGAAGTCTCCGACGTGCATTTCGTAAATCACGTAGTCGTACCAGCTGGGCCGGCGGTACTGCTGGTCATGCCACTGATAGGCTGGGGCTCCAACCCTTATCACGGACCGGGCGTTCTCCGGTCGATAGTCCTGTTGACCCTGAAGCGTCCAGTCGACTTCGCGGGCATAAGGATCGGCCAGGCCGAGCTCGCCGTCAATCACGAAGCGATAGCGGTAGGTACCGGGCGCCAAGGCCTTCACGATCCACCATCGCCCATCCGGCGACCGATTCATGACGTCCGCGGCCGGGTTCCACCCGTTGAAGTCTCCGACCAGGCTCACGAAAAACCTCGTGTTCGGAGCAAACAGGGCGAAGGTGACCGTCCCATCCCCATTGTCCGTGGCTCCCAGGCGGGTTCCCGGCGGCGGCTCTGCATTGACGAGCTGCGGCAGGGTCCAGACATCCACGCGTGCAAGAGCCACCAGCCCTGCCCCATCCTGGGCTTTGGCCACCAGGCGATGACGGCCAGGAGCCTCGGCCGCCGCTTCCCACCACCATTCGAGGGTCGTGCCCGACGCCGCCGCCCGCGGGCGACCGTCAATCCAGAGCTCGAGGGTCTCACTACGTACGCCCTCGATCCGAATTGTGGCCCCGCCCGTCAGGACCGTGTCCGAGGATGGTGAGACGAAGCGCACTTGGACGGCGCCAGACAAGGGCTCTGGGGAGACAGGGATGTGATAGTCCTGCCCGAAGTTATTGTCCCAGGAGCCGTCGGCCCAGCGGAAGGCGAAGTCCAGCTTCTCGACCAGCTGCGCCCCGCTACGGAACGGGCCCACCGCTACCGAGCAGACACGAGCGGCGCTCGGTCCAAAAAGCGGCGTCTCCACCGCAACGCCATCGGACCAAAGGGTGCTTCCAGGAGGCCAGTACTCTGAAACGGGCCTCTCCCACTGCCGGCCCACTCCATTCACCCCCCAGTGCAAGAAGCCCCCTTGCGTACACCCGGAGACCCGGATCCAAATGGTGTCGTTGACGCTCGGCTCCAGAGGGCGCCACGAAACCCGGGTCAGCAGGGTGATGTGATAGTCGTTGCCGTTGTTGTTGTCCCAAGAGTTATTGCTCCAGTGGATCACGAAATCGACCGAAGAAACCTGCTGCCGGGGATCCGTGAAGGGCCCGAGGGTGATCGAGCAGACCCGATTTGCGTCCGGGCCCTGCAAGGGGGACTCCACGGCGGCGCCGTCGCCCCATCGGAATGTGCCGGGAGGCCAGTAAGCTGAGATCGGTTCCTTCCATCCGTTCACGCCCCAGTGCAGGTAGCCACCCATGGTGCACCCGGTCACACGGATGGTAAGGGTCGAATACGGGGTTGGAAACGTCGGCTCCCAGCTCACCCTTGGTTGCGTGTAGGCCCAACCGGGAATCAGGAACAACAAAAGCAGGCATCCTCTACGGAAGTCAGGTTTCATGAGACTTTCCCTCTCCCTCACCGGCACCACGGTGAACTAATCATCCAGGTTCAGCCCTGTGCGGCCACGCCTTTCCCCGTGCTGCTCGCCTGCGGGTACGGACAGAGGGATGCCAGCGGGCAGGACCCACATTTCGGGGCCCGGGCCCGGCAAATCGATCTACCCAGGCGCAGGAGGTTCAGGTGAAACGAGTATCCCTTTCCGGCAGGCACCACAGGGGCCATTAGCCAGAACGTCTTCTCCGCGCTCGCACCCACCGGAACAAATCCCAGCCTCTGCACGATCCGGTGCACATGGGTATCGACCGGGAATACATCCCGCCCGCAGGCGAACATGAGCACGACCGCCACGGTCTTGACACCGATTCCCTTAAGCTGACCAAGCCAAGCGACGGCCTCTTGCACGTCCATTTGGCAGAGCTTGCTAAGGTTGAACCCCCCAACCGTGTCTCGGATCCAGCGCAGGACGTCGCGGATCACCACGCTTTTCTGCCTCGAGAGCCCGGCCACCCGGATTGCCAAGGCAATCCCCTCCGGTTCCGCGTCCGCCACCTCCGCCCAGGTTGGGTACCTCCGACGAAGTTCCTCGTAGGCACGGTCGCGATTGCGGTCGTTGGTGTTCTGGGAAAGGATCGTTCGTACGAGCACGTCCACGGGGTCTACCGGGCCAGACCATTTGGGTTCGCCGAAGGCCTTTTCGAGGGCGGAGACGGCAGCCGCCACCCTCTCGGCGAGCTCTGGGTCCGGGACCGGATCGGGCTTGTTCCGCCTCCTACTTCGCACCTTGCCTGCCCCGGCGCGGTTTGCGAGACCTTGGGAAAAGCTCCTCTTCCGAGATCCGGCGCGCGTCCGGAATGCTCGCCAGCGTGTCCCGGAGGGAGGCTGCGAACTGGGGGTCGTCCACCCCAATAGCGGCCACGAGGCCCCTGCCGAGAATTTGCCCCAATCGATTTCTGGTGGAGAAGGCCACCACCGGAACCCCCGCGCGGAAGGCCTGGCTTGCCAGGTGGCGCACCGTCCACCGTGAGGCGTCCTGCGCGAAGATCAGCAGGCGGCAACGCCTCTTCCGCAGGGATGCCTCGATCGCGGATGATCCTATGGCAAGCCGTCCGGCTCGTCGGGCAAATCCCAGCAAGGCCTCAGCTTTGGGGACCAGATCGCTCCCGGACATACTTCAACAGGGCCTCGTAAAATGCATCTTCCACCGACGTGCGCAGCGCCCGAGCCAGAGCGCCTCTTTTCTTCGCCTTTCGCACGCACTCTTCGTTCAGGCACAGGTAGGCACCGCGGCCCGGCGCTCGGAAGTGAGGATCAATCGCCACCTCGCCGCTCCGGTTGCGAGCAATGCGCAGGAAATCCGTCTTTGGCCCCTTACGACGACAGCCGACGCAGGTCCGCTCGGGGATATGGCTGGCCTTGGCTCGCAACCCCGCTCCCGTCGGTCTCTGACCACCCCTCGGTGTGTTGCTCATCCGGCCTCGGCCCAGGACAGGCTGCCGCTCCGGACGTTCAGAACCGGTACGGCTTTGCCACGATCTCGCGAACGCGCACATCGAAAAATTTGTTCGAAGGCTGCGCATGGACAATGGCCACTGTGTCCGCGCCGCGCCCCGTTCCCGCCACGCAAACCACGTCCTCGGGCGGCACCGCCCCCGCGTCGCAGGCCATGCAGGCAATCTCCACGCAGACCTTGACCCCCTCGCCCAGGATTCGGAGGGCAGCGGAGATCAGGTCCAGCTCACTCCCGCCGAAGCGGTCGCGGATCGCGCGGTTGATTCCCCTTGTGGGCAGGGTCCCGGTGACCACCGCGACGCCCCTGGCGCGGAGCTCCTCCCGGATGCGCACATCGAATTCCTGCTCGCCAGGCTTGCGGAACCCCGTATTGTGGGTCACAACCACGAGCTGTACGCCTGGCGGGAGAGTTCGCTGCGCCGCCTTGCGCGCGGTTTCACCGGAGGTGGAGGCTACGACGACGTAGCGC
Source organism: candidate division KSB1 bacterium (assembly GCA_034506315.1). Lineage (GTDB taxonomy): Bacteria > Zhuqueibacterota > Zhuqueibacteria > Oleimicrobiales > Geothermoviventaceae > Zestofontihabitans. The sequence continues at coordinate 46,213 of JAPDPT010000013.1, forward strand.
AGCCCGCGCTCCCGCGCTGTTTGGAACGCCAGGTCCAGGGCAGCCTCGGTGTTCTCCGGACCAGCCTCGCGGAACGTGATCATCGAGTACCCTTCACCTCCACCAGCCCTTGTAGACGACGGAGGACCTTCACATAGCCCTCCAGGAAATCCTCGAACACGAGTTCGACGGTCCGCAGGGACTTCACCAGACCGGCGCTCTGACCCGCCTCGATGAGGCCTTCGGCCAGCTCGCCGTCCACGATGGCCATTCGTGCTCGCCCCTCCTGGAGGATCTCGCGCAGCTGCGGCTCCTGGGCGCCGCGCTGCTCCGCACGCAAGAGCTGCTCCGCCAACGCGTTCCGGATCACCCTGGTGGGGATCAGGCTCCGGGTCACCACAACCGTGGCCGCGTCCTCGGCCCTGACGATCGCGTTCTTGTAGTAGATGCTGCAATTGGCCTCGACGGTGGCCGCAAAACGCGTCCCCACCTGCACTCCCTCGGCACCCAGCGCGAGGGCGGCTACGAAACCACGGGCATCCGCAATGCCGCCGGCGGCAATGACCGGGACGCTGACCGCATCCACCACCTGCGGGACCAGGGTGATGGTGCCGATTTCCTCGCGCCCGACATGACCTCCGGCTTCAAACCCCTCGGCCACCACCGCATCCACGCCTGCGCGCTCGGCCCGCACCGCCTGGCGGACATTGGAAACCACGTGGACCACCGTCACGCCCTTCTCTTTAAGCTGCGGCGTAAACACCGCCGGATTGCCGGCTGAGGTAAATATGATCTTCACCTCCAGATCCAGGCACACGCGGATGAGCTTAGGGGCGTCGCTCCGCGTCAAAGGCACGTTCACGGCGAAAGGCTTGGAGGTCCCAGCCCGAACAGCCGCAATCTCCCCGTGGAGCTGAGACGGACTCATCGATCCCGCGCCCAAGACGCCGAGACCGCCGGCCTCGCACACCGGCACCACCAGGTGGTGGTCCGCAACCCAGGACATCCCCCCCTGGATGATCGGGTACTCAATGCCGAACAGTTCCGTGACCCGCGTTTTGAACTTGGGCAGCTTCTTCGCCATCGTTCATCCCTTCTGGAGCCGGCCGTCCGGCCTCACTCTCCGCTCAAGAGTTCAAGCGGGACCTCACTGACGCGGATGAGCCTCACCTCCCCCGCCCGGAGCCGTCGCCATTGCACGCGGACACACCCTCCCCACGGGTCGAAGTCGGTTAGCACCCCAATCCCCAGGCAGCGACCATATTCGGATTCCAGCGCGCAGAGGCGGCGTTGCTCAAACTCGGCTGTCCGGCCTCCGAACGTCGCAAGGGAGGGGTCCGGCTCCGGGTACCGGACAAGCACCTCCCGTCCCTCCAAGGGCACAAGGCGGTCAACCTGCGCTACCACCGTGGGGCGTCGAAATTCTTCCTCCTCGGCACGGGCCAGGTAGGTCTGGAGCAACCCGATCCGATATGCTCTTCTCTCCTCACGCGTCCGCATTCGGACGCCGGGCGGCACATCGACCAGGAGCGTCGACCAATCGTTCGATAGCAGGATCATCTGCAAGAGCGCGGTCCCCTGGAGGTCCCTCCGGAAAACCACCACGTGATTGGGGCGCAGGCAGTGGAGTTTGGCCATCTTGAGCTGGAAGCCATCCCGTCCCCGAACCAGGCCGGTGGTGTCGACGATGACCATCTGAGCACCACGGGACAGGGCCGCCATCACCAGACGAAAGGTTCCAGCCACGCATTCCGTCAGGTGGCGGGAAGGCGAAAAGCTCCCCACAAACCAGAGATCCTCTTCTGGCCCTAACCCTGCCGACTGGAACCAGGCCCATCCGATACAGCCAGGAGGGCCTACACGGGACTGGCCGACGTCAGCGTCCACCAGCGCGGTTCGGAGACCCTGGTCGACGGCTTGCCGCCCCAGGTAGGTGCAGAAGGTGCTTTTCCCCGAGTCGGGACCGCCCAGCACAGCTACCACGCCGGGCGAGCTGAGGATCTGCCGCGCGGCCGCCCGCCAGTCCTCGGGGATCTGTAGCTCGGCCATCGCCCCAGCCAAACTTCTGCAACTGGTCTGCCGTTCCTGTCCCCGAACCGTGTCACGGATCCGAATTGGGGACTCGGACCGATCTCAGCCCCTTGTTTTCTGGAGGGACCTCGCCGGATCCTCCCGGAGCCTGCCCTTCCTCCAGGAGCTTCTCGATCGCTTCCCGCACGCGTGTGCGCAGGTGGGAGGCATCGAAGGCAGACGCCTCCGCAGGCATCATCGGGCTACCAATCCGGAGTCTTACCACGCCGGGCGAAATGCGCAATGACCCCTTGCGGCAGATCTCGTACGCACCCACGAGAGCCACGGGGACAATGGGCACCTGGGCTTCCCGAGCGAAGGCAAACGGGGCTCTCGTAAAAGGCAGCAGTGTTCCGTCCCGGGTTCTGTGGCCTTCTGGGAGGACAGCCACAGACACCCCGCGCCGGAGCTGCTCCGCAGCCTTTCGGTAGCTCCGGTGGAAGCCACGGCCATAACTTTGCTCGATGGGCACATTGCCGATACGCCGGATCACCCATCCGTAGACGGGCCAGCGGAAATGGGAAGCCAGCTCCACACCGCGCACGGGCCCCGGCAGGTACCCTCCGTAGATCAGGGGATCGAGGATATTGACGTGGTTGCCGAGGAATAGACAGGGCAGAACCTCCCGCTGTACGGACCCTTCCACCCGTACCCTCACCCCGCACACACGCAGAAGCGTCCGGCATGCCCACTTGAGGAATGGATCGTACACACGCAACGGCAACAGCAAAGCTGCAACCAGAACCGCCAGGGCCAGCACCGTGAAGAGGGCAAGCCCGACGGTCCAACACCAGCCGGTGCTGAGCACCGGGATCAAGCGAACACAGGTAGAGCGCCAGGCAGACATCGAAAGTGAATCGGCGTCGTTCCCATCACTTCGCCGTCCGGCGATAGCCGGCGGGGCGGGTCCATGGCGATTTCACCTTCGCAGCCGCGAAGCGTTTCCACTTCGGGCAGGCTGAGATGGGTGCCTCGAAATACCTTCGGAAACACACGCAGCAGTCGCAAGGCAGCCATCGGGCGACAGATGAGCAGATCCACCTGACCATCGTCCAGTATGGCCATAGGCGCCAGGAGCATGTTCCCCGCCGTGTAGCGGGAATTACAGAGCTCCACGAAGAGGCTCTCCGTGTGGACTTGGCGTCCGTCCAACGACACGGTGGTGCGGGAGGTGCAAAGCCGTGCTGTCTCCAGCACGACACTCACGGCGTACGCCAGCTTCCCCATGGCTTTGTATCGGAAGGAGCGGGCATTGATGTCCGACACAAATCCGATGCCCATCATATTGGCGAAATAGAGGACCTCGGACCCGGACTGGTACCGGATGAGGTCGATGGCTTTGACGCGGGCCTTTTCAATGGCCTTAAGCGCCGAAGCCGCCCCTTTGGGATACAGATCCCGGGAGAGAGAGTTGCCCGTTCCCACGGGCACCTGCCCGATGGGCAAGGGGATCTCTCCAAACCGCCTCACCAAGGCGTTGATCACCTCAAACAGCGTTCCGTCCCCTCCGATGGCCACCAGTCCATCCCAGGAGGATGGACCGTGCCAGTTGGCAACAAGCTGGTAGACATGGCCCGGATGCTGGGAGTAAGCCACTTCGACCTCGATCCCCGCCTGCCGGAGATACCTGATGTAGCTTCTGGACTTTTTTCTGCCTTTCCCACTGCCTGCAGCCGGGTTAACCACCGCCCAAATCCGCATCGGCGGACTCCCCTATCTCTCCTTCCTTCGCTCGGTGCCAAACTACGCCAAAGCCCCCAGCGGGGGCTTAGCAAGTGGCGAAGCTAAATTTCCCGGGCCCCCCACACCCAAAGGCCCTCCCTCCTTCCTAAACCGAAAACCGCCGGTCAGGACGCCAGTTGCTCTCGGATCTCGGTAAGTTCGATTAGATGGTCTTCCTCCTCCCTTACGGTTGCGTCGACAAAGGCCAGGTCCTGCTCCGGGCAATGCTTCCGGAGCTCCTGCAGAAGGAGGAGGGTGTTCTTTTCCATCTGGAGGGCAAGCTCCACCGCCTGCAGATCGCTTTGCGCTTCGGTGGCCATCTTCCGCGCCGCGGCGTCGTCCGGGAACGTCCGGTTGCGCAGGAGGGCTCGGACGTAGGCGTCGTACTCTCCAGGGTAGCTCTCCACGGAGTGGTGGGGTTCAAGTTCGGTGAGCCATTTCCGGAAGCGTTCCTCGTGCCGTTTTTCCTGCTGGGCGATGCGCTCCGCTGCTTCGCGGAGTCTGCTGCTCTTTGCAGAGGAGGCCAGAGCCTTGTAGAACTCGTATCCGTTGCGCTCTTCCGTGACGTTCATCGCCACGATCTCGCTGGCCAAGAAGAGGTTCGCCATTTCCTCCTCCCTTCGGGCATTGGTCGTCCCTCCTTCGCTCACCCCCGGCCGGCCCGGCAATTTAGACGAACCCGCCCTGAATGTCAAGGAGAAAGCCGTACCGCGGGCTGGAAGCCCAGGAAGTCCGTACCCTTCCCTTGCGGCGGCTCGGATCGGCCGGCAAGGGGTACAAAAAGAGAGGGCAGCCCCGGGGGGCTACCCTCTGGCGGGAATGTGTGGGAATCGAACCCACCCCCCGACGCCGGTGCGTCGGGGCAACGGATTTGAAGTCCGCGGGGCCCACCAGGTGCCCTTCCATTCCCTGCGCCGTAACGCCGAGGAACAGTCGAAATCTATCCGCCGTCGGCTTGAAATGCAAGGCATTTCGGGAAGGTTGGACCCTTTGTCGTCGCAAGTGGGCAGGTTCCCCCCGTCAACTGCCGGCTTGACCGGCCAGCCGGCGGACATCACCGACGCGCTCCGTAACTCCCATCTCGTCGAAGCGTAAAAGGAGTCCCAAAGCGTAGCGGCGTGTGGTCCCCAGGAGCTCCCGGAACTCGCTCACCGTAATTTCCCCCCGCTCGGTGCAATACTGACGCAACAGCTCTTGCGCCTGTCGGACGCGGCCCATTTCCAGATACAGGTCCGCCTCGATCCGCACTACCTCCCCCTTTGCTTCCAGCGCCCCAAGAAGATTGGTCAGACGAGAAACGGGCACGGCAAGCCTCGCCGCCATGTCCGGAACCGAGGGTGGCGAATAGCCACCTTCCTCCAATTCGTGGAGGACACGTCGCCGCAGCTCTTCTTCCTCCGGCGTGAGGCGCACAGTGTGTTCCGGCAGGCGAAGGAGCCCCCCTTGCTGTACAAGGAGACCCGCTTGCACCAGCCGCTCCACAGCGGCTTCGAAAAGCGAGATGTCCACCTGGCCAGGAAGGGATTCTTGAGCCTCCGATCGGTTCATCCCCTCCCGCAGGGGTTGATCGGCATGGTAGCGGCGAACCACCTCCAGCAGGAGCGATTCGACCTCCTGCAGCGCCTCTTGGTGGACAAACCCGTCCCGTCCTCCCCTCTTGATTCGAACGACCGTCCCCTTGCGGACCAGACCGTCCACGACCGCCTGGAGCTGATCGGGGTGAGTGGTCAGTTGCTGGGCCAGGGTTCGCAGCTCAACCGGCTGCCGGCCGGCACGTCGGATCCGCGCCGCGACGGCCCGCTCCAAGTCCAGGCTGGCTTGCTCCGAAAGAAATGCGACCGTCCCGGTCTCCTTCCGATCGAAGCGCGCGGGGTAAAGATCGAGGATCACGCCCCCTCCGATGGTCACAAGGGGTGAATAGCTGCGCACTACAAACGGCGCACCCCACTGGGACACCACCTTCTCCTCCAGGCGGAGTTCGGCCAGGCATTCCTCGCCGGGCAACACCTGCTCCCGGCCGAGAAGCCTCACCCTGCACAGGTATTCCCCCGTCCCCAGATGGAGACGTACCCGAGCCAGCTGCTGCAAAGGACGGGGGGCAGAAGGGAGGAGCCGAAAGGAAACGTGCAGGCGATCGGTGGGGACGTAGTAACCCGGCTCCACCAGCACATCGCCCCGCTCGATGACCTCCTTCTCCACACCCAGGAGATTGATGCCGGCCCGCTCGGCCACCCCAACCCGCTCCACCGGCTTGCCGTGGCGTTGAATGGACCGCACCCGCACTTCCAGCCCCTTCGGCTGGATTTCGAGCCGATCGCCGACCCGTACCCGTCCGCTGAGCACGGAGCCGGTCACCACGGTCCCAAAGCCCCTGAGCACGAAGGCGCGATCGATGGGCATGAAGAACAAACCCCGGTCCGCGCGCTCCGGCAGCTCCTCCATTGCCCGATCGATCTCTTGCCGGAGCGCGTCTATCCCCTCCCCGGTTACGGCGGAAACACGAACGATGGGAGCCGATTCCAGAAAAGTTCCCCGCACCAGCTCCCGGACCTCGCCCTCCACCAGCTCGAGCCACTCGCGCTCGACCAGGTCGATCTTGTTCAGCACGATGATACCCCGGCGCACCCGCAGCAGATCGAGGATTTCCAGATGCTCCCGGGTCTGGGGCATAACCCCGTCGTCAGCGGCAACGACGAAGAGCACAAGATCAATCGTGCTGACCCCGGCCACCATGTTCTTGATGAACCGTTCGTGGCCGGGGACATCGATGATCGCCGCCTTGTCGCTCAGGTAGGCAAATCCCAGGTCGATGGTAAGGCCCCTTTCCTTTTCCTCCTTGAGCCGGTCCGGATCGGTTCCGGTCAGGGCCTTCACGAGGCTGGACTTGCCGTGATCGACGTGGCCGGCGGTTCCGATGATGGCACGACGGGGCGACGCGTCGGAGCTCATGCTTCCCCTTCCACCTCCGCGGTTCCGGGTCCAAGCCACCTTCGCTCGGGCACTTGAGGATCAGAGATGCCCGTCCACCGCCGCCAGGAGGCTAGCCGCCTCGATCGGTACAACCCCCACCTCACCGCAGACCACCCCCGCGGCGTAGTTGGCCAGAAGAGCCGCCTCTACCGGAGTGGCGCCGGCTACCATGGCCAGTGTCGCCGTGCTGATGACCGTGTCGCCGGCTCCACTCACATCCGCTACTTTCCGCGCCCGCGTGGGCACCCTCAAACAGGTGTCGCCGGCGCCAAAAAGCGCCAGTCCCTCTTCTCCCAGCGTGATCATCAGATACTGGCAACCGAGACGCCGTTTCAGCTCCCGTCCAGCCGCCTCCAGTTGCTCCGCCGTACGAATAGGCTTACCGAGGGAAGCTTCCGCCTCCTTGCGATTCGGCTTGAAAAGGGTGACACCCCGGTAGGCGAAGAAGTTGTCGAACTTGGGGTCCGCGCTTGTCAGAATCCCCCGCTGCGCGGCCAGCCTCAAGGTCTCCTCAATGAGCGCGGGGGTGAGGACCCCCTTGTTGTAGTCCTCGAAGAGGATGGCGTCGGCACGGTGCGCAAGCTCTGCGATGGCCCCCAGCAGCGCCGCCTGGGTCTCTTCTCGGATCGGCGCGCGCGATTCCCGATCGACCCGCACCACGTGCTGGCTATGGGCAATCACCCGGGTCTTGACGGTCGTGGTTCGTCCCTCTTCGATGATCACGCCGCGCGTGGGGATGCCCTGCCGTACCAGCAGCTCCTGCACCTGCTCCCCGTAGGGATCGGGTCCGATCACGCCGACCGGGTAAGCCACGGCGCCAAGCCCCAGCAGATTGTTGACCACGTTGGCCGCGCCGCCCAGGCGGGCCGACTCGTCCGTCACCTCTACCACCGGTACGGGAGCCTCAGGGGAAATGCGCGAGACCACCCCCCACACGTACCGGTCGAGCATCAGGTCGCCCACCACCACAATCCTACGGCCCCGCATCGCCGCCAGAATCTCTTCGGCCCTTGCCCGGCTGATGTCAGGGATGTCCTCGCGATGGCTCATCCCTTGGAGCCTCCCAGTTTCTCCCGTAATAGCTCGTTCACCAGCCGCGGATTGGCTTTGCCCCCGGTTGCCTGCATCACCTGCCCCACAAAGAACGTCAGCAGCTTGTCCTTGCCCTGGCGGAAGCGCTGCACCTCGCCAGGATGGGCTTGCAGGACGCGGTCCACTACTTCCTCGAGCTCCCTTGCGTCCGAGATCTGCCGGAGCCCCCTGCGGCGCACGATCGCCTCCGGCGGTTCGCCCGATTGGACCATTTCGTCAAATACCCTCTTGGCGGCACTCGCCGAGATCTCTCCTTCCTCCACCAAGTTCACCAGCTTGGCCAGATTCTCGGGGGCTACGGGGAATTGCTCCAAGGCGAGGTTTCGCTCATTGAGCACGCGCAGCACCTCCCCCATGACCCAGTTGCTGAGCTTCTTCACGTGAGGGGTGGCCTGAGCGGCGGCCTCAAAATAGTCGGCCAACTCGCGGGTCTCGGTGAGGATCTCGGCATCGTACTCTGGCAGCGCGTACTGCTCCACCAGACGCCGCTTGCGGGCCAGCGGGAGCTCCGGGAGGCCGGCGCGGATTTCCTCAATCCAAGCGGAATCGATCTGGAGGGGCACGAGGTCCGGCTCCGGGAAATAGCGGTAGTCGGGCGCGGTCTCCTTAGCTCGCATCGGCTCGGCAACCCCCCGCTTCTCGTCCCAAAGAAGCGTTTCCGGCTCGATTCTCCCTCCCTGCTGGAGGATCGCGATCTGCCGCCGGATCTCGAAGGCAAGAGCCCGCTCCACCCCCCGGATGGAGTTCATGTTCTTGAGCTCGGTCTTGACGCCGAGGCGCACGGATCCCGCCGGACGAACCGAAACATTGGCATCGCAACGGAGGCTCCCCTCCTCCATGTTCCCGCTGGAAATGCGCAAGTACTGGACCAGCTGGCGAAGGCGAGATAGGTAAAGGGCCGCCTCCCGGGGACTGGCAAGGTCCGGTTCGCTGACCACCTCGATGAGGGGAATGCCGCAGCGATTGGCGTCCACCAGGGTCTCGTTCGCGCCCACGTAGTCCTCGGCGTGCACGGACTTGCCCGCGTCCTCCTCCAGATGGATCCGCACCAATCGGATGGGCTTAATGCGCCCCTCGACCTCGATCTCCACCTGGCCGCCCAGGATCAACGGCTCCTCATATTGCGAGATCTGGTACCCCTTCGGCAAGTCCGGGTAGAAGTAGTTCTTCCGGGCAAAAATGGCTCGTGGATTGACCTGGCCCCCGACCGCAAGCCCCATCCGCAGCGCGAACTCCACAGCCTTGCGGTTGAGAACCGGCAGCACGCCAGGCATCCCCAGACAGACGGGGCAGACGTGGGTATTTGGAGCAGCTCCGAAGGAGGCACTGCAGCCGCAGAAGATCTTGGACTCCGTGAGAAGTTGAATGTGGACTTCCAGCCCGATGACTGCCTCGTAGTCCATTCCCGCCACCTGCTCCGCCAACTACCAGAAACCCCCAGGTTCTTCTGGGGGCCGATTTCTCCTCCTCACCGCCGCACGGGCGAGATGGGGAGGAGGCGCAAATTCCCTAATTCTGGTTACCGAGTGCCTCCAGGGCGGCCGCGACCTGCATCACGAGGGGCTCGTCGAACGTGCGCCCGATGATCTGGACCCCGATCGGAAGGCCGAGGCGGTCGCGACCGAAGGGAACGCTGGCCGCCGGCAGACCTGCCAAGTTCACCGATACGGTGTAGACGTCGGAGAGATACATGGTAAGGGGATCCGCCAGGCGCTCGCCAAGCCGAAATGCCGTGGTAGGGGAGGTGGGAGTCAGGAGGACATCGCATCTCTCGAAAGCCCGAAGGAAATCCTCCCGGATCAGGGTGCGTACCTTCTGGGCGCGACGGTAATAGGCCTCGTAGTAGCCCGCCGAGAGAACATACGTACCCAGCATGATCCGGCGCTTGACCTCAATCCCGAACCCTTCGCTCCGGGACCGGATGTACATCTCCTCCAGGGTGCGGCAGCCCGGAGCGCGGAACCCGTAACGCGCTCCGTCGTAGCGAGCCAGATTTGAGGACGCCTCGGCCGTCGCCAGGATGTAATAGGTGGCGATGGCGTACTCCGTGTGCGGCAGGCTGACCTCTTCGACCTCCGCGCCCAGCGTCTCCAGCTCCCTGGCAGCCCGTAGGGTCGCTTCTCGCACTTCCGGCTGCAGCCCTTCGGCGAAGTACTCGCGCGGTAGACCGATGCGCAAGCCCCGCGGACCCTGGGTCAACCGTTCCCTGATCTGCGGCGGGTCCTTCGGCACCGAGGTTGAGTCCCGCGGGTCGTAGCCGCACATGACCTCCGCCAAGAGGGAGGCATCGTACACGGTCCGGGCCAGAGGGCCGATCTGGTCCAGAGAGGAGGCAAAGGCCACCAGGCCGTACCGGGACACCCTGCCATAGGTGGGCTTCAAGCCAACGACGCCACACAGTGCCGCCGGTTGGCGGATTGATCCGCCCGTATCGGAGCCCAGGGCGGCGGTGCACTGGCCGGCAGCCACCGCCACCGCGCTACCGCCCGACGATCCCCCGGGTACCCGATCGGGGTCGATGGGGTGTCGCGCGGGGCCGAAGTAGGAGGTTTCGTTGGACGAACCCATGGCGAATTCGTCCATGTTGGTCTTGCCCAGGATCACGGCGTCTTCGGCCAGCACTTTTTCGATGACCGTGGCGCTGTACGGCGAGACGTACTCCGCCAGCATCCGCGAGCCACAGGTTGTCCGTCCGCCGGCGACAGCGATGTTGTCTTTCACCGCCAGTACCATTCCCGCCAGCCGACCCGCCGATCCGCGCCGAAGCCTCTCCTGCACCAAATCGGCCTGGCGCAGCGCCCCTTCCGCGTCGACGCTGATGAAAGCGTTCAGCGCTCCGCGCTCCTCGATCCTCTCGAGGTACGCCTCCACCACCTCGCGGACGCAGACCTCCCCGCCCTCCAGCCGCTTGCGCAGCGTTCGATAGTCCAGGTCGGCCAGACTCATTCCGTCGTTTGCTGGGGGATTTGCTTTTCGGCGTGCACGTTCGTTTCCGCTTGCGGCCGGCTCAGTTCCCCTTTTGGCCTCGGCTCTTCCTCCTCCTTCACGGCCTTCTTGAATTCCCGGATGCTCTTGCCGAGGCCATGGGCCAGCTCAGGCAACTTCTTGCCGCCGAAGATGATCAACAGGATGAAAAGGATCAGCAGTAGCTCTTGAAAGCCAATCGAACCAAGTCCCATCGTTTGTTCCCTCCAAAAACCTTGCCTCACCTCATCCGCGCAGATCTCGATCGAGATCGTCAAGATCGAGTTCGCGCTTGACGTCCTCTGCCGCTTTGCGAAACTCCCGCAACCCTCTGCCCAGTCCGCGCGCGATCTCCGGAAGCTGCTTTGAGCCGAAGAGCAAGAGGGTCACGAGAAAGATAACGAGGAGCTCCTGCATGCCAATAGCGCCAAACATCGCCCTTCCCTCCGCCGTTCCTCAGCGACGTGTTAGACCCGCGGACCTTCCCCTCAGCGCTTCACCCGTGGGCTTTGACACGGCGCGAAGGCGATAACCTTCTCCCCCCTCCTCCTGGCAAGATCGAACCAGCGAGGCGGCCCTACGAGCCAATCTCAGCGGCGTAGTCCTTGCGTTCTGCAGGCGCGCCCTGTTCCTCTCGTCCCAGCTCCGCACTCCTGCGCAGAGAAGTAACCGCGTAGCGTGCCGGGCCCGAAAGGACGTAGATCATCCAGATGGGGAACATGAAGTGCTTCGGCGACAGGAGGCTCAGGCCAATCCAGAGGCCGAGGTAACCGAAGCCCAGAGCGCTCTGACGTTGCCGCAGGGATAGTTTCGGCAAGGGCTCGTAGGTGAGATTGCTGACCATCAGGACCGCCACCGTCACAATCAGGACGCCGAGGATGTTCGGCTGTGGCAGGGGTTCGTTTCCGCTGTACGCGATGACAAACGTGGCGATGGCCAGGGACGCCGACGGAGCGGGTAGGCCGCGGAACGAAGACTTGTGGGCCAGATCCTTCAGCTGCACGTTGTAGCGCGCCAGGCGCACGGAGGCAAAGAGCAAGGGCAAGAAACTGAGCAGCAACCCGATATGACCCAGCTTGAACAGGCCGACGCGGTACGAGAGGAGAGCCGGTGCCAGACCGAACGAGACGACGTCGGCCAAGGAATCGGCCTCTACACCGAAGGGGCTGTAAGCCCGAATGGCCCGCGCTACGCGGCCATCCAGAGCATCGAACACGGCAGCCAGAAGGATCAGCCATGCCGAGGTCACGTACTGGTGATCGGCCGCGCTCAGAACCGAGAGGAAACCGCAGAGCAGATTGCCCGCGGTGAAGGTATTCGGGAAAAGGTACTTGCGATTCATGGGACAGGCAACTCCGCCAGTATGTCGACGCCTCCACGAACCTTCTGGCCTACCGCCACCCGCGGTGTGGACCCGAGCGGAAGAAACACCTCCACCCGTGAGCCGAACTTGATCATCCCGAATCTCTCACCCTGCTCCACACGGTCCCCTTCCCGCAGGTCACAAACGATCCGTCGCGCAAGGACCCCTGCCACCTGCTTCAGCAGGACCTGGCCCCGGGGGGTCCGAATCCCGATGCTGGTGTGCTCGTTCGTCTCTCCCGTGCCCTTTCGGTAGGCCGGCCGAAACTCGCCCCGATGGTAGCGGAAATACTCCACTCTCCCGCTCACCGGGGCCCGGTTCACGTGCACATCGAAAATGGACAGAAAAATGCTGATTCGCAAACAGTTTCCCTCAAGGTATTCTTCGGGGACCACCTCGGCGATCTCCACAACCTTGCCGTCGGCGGGAGCGACCACCAGATTTTCTCCGCGTGGCCCCTGGCGGTCCGGATCGCGAAAGAAGTACACCGTAAAGAGAACCAGGAGCCAGCAGGCAGCGGCAAAGACCGTCAGGAGGTGTTTCGGTGTAACCAGTGCACCCACGGTCACCACCCCTGCCATCAAGGTCAGGCCAACCAGGGGCATGATCCCTTCGCGATGGATCACCTCCTCCTCCTGCAAGCTGAGCTAAGGCTCCCCGCCCGTCGTCCCGAAAAATCAGACCACCGGCCCACCGAGCACGCGTTCCTGCACCTCGCGATACGCCTCAACCACTCCGGGCAGGTCGCGGCGGAAACGGTCTTTATCCAATCGCTCCCCGGTCTCCGCATCCCAGAGGCGGCACGTATCGGGGGAGATCTCATCGGCAAGCAAGATCTCGTTCCCGTGGCGCCCGAATTCGAGTTTGAAATCCACCAGCCGGAGCTTCCGCCGCGCAAAGAAGTCTTTGAGCACGGCGTTTATCTTCAGAGCCATGCGCTTGATCTTGTCCAGCTCGCGCGCATTGGCCAGACCCCGCTGGGTAATCTCCTCTTCCGTGATCATGGGGTCGTGCAGAGCGTCGTCCTTGAGGTAGAACTCGAGAATCGGTTCGCTCAGCTCTCGGCCTTCCTCCTCATTGAGCCGCTTGGCCAGGGATCCCGCCACCACATTGCGCACCACAACTTCCACCGGGATGATCTCGACCTTCTTGACCAGCATCTCCCGGTCAGACAACGTGCGGACGAAGTGGGTCGGAATGTGGTAGCTTTCCAGGTAACGGAACAGATGGGCCGAGACCTGGTTGTTGACGGATCCCTTGCCCCGGATCGTGCCCTTCTTGGCCCCGTCGAAGGCGGTGGCCGAATCCTTGAACTCCTGGATCAATAGGTCGGGGTTGTCCGTAAGGTAGAGCTTCTTGGCCTTGCCTTCGTAATATTTCGCGCCCTTTCTCACATTCATACACAGCTCCTCGTCTTAGAGCCCTTTCCCTCCAAACCCGTGGGACCGGCAGGGAAACCTCAGGCGTCCGGGAGGAGACCGACGCGCCGGAACACCTCGTCCACATGGCGTACGTTCTTGCGTGGGTCGAAGCACCAGCGGATCTCCTCCTCGGTCAGGTGTTGGCGTACACGCTCGTCCTGTCGCACAAGTTCCCGGAACACCAGACCCCGATCCCTGGCCTCCATGGCCAGGCCCTGTACGATGGCATAGGCCTCCTCCCGACTCAGGCCCTTTTCAGCCAACTTCAGGAGGAGAGCCTGGGAGTAGATGAGACCGCCGGTAAGCTCGAGGTTCTGTCGCATCCGCTCCGGGTAGACGACCAGGTTCTCCACGACGCGGGTGAAGGTGTGAAGCATGTAGTCGAGCAAGATGGTGCTATCGGGCAGAATGACCCGTTCGACGGAAGAATGGGAGATGTCCCTCTCGTGCCATAGGGCTACGTTTTCCATAGCTGCCAAGGCATTGGCGCGCAGGATCCTGGCTTGCCCGACAATGCGCTCACACGTGATGGGATTCCGCTTGTGAGGCATGGCCGACGAGCCTTTCTGCCCTTTCGTGAAAGGCTCTTCGGCTTCCAACACCTCGGTACGCTGAAGGTGCCGGATCTCTGTGGCGAATTTCTCCAGGGAACAGCCGATCAGGGCCAAGGTCGTCAGAAACTCGGCGTGGCGGTCGCGCTGAATCACCTGCGTGGAAGAAGGCGCAGGTTTGAGGCCCAGCTTCTCGCAAACGTAACGTTCGACGAAGGGATCCACATACGCGAAGGTTCCCACCGCCCCCGAGATCTTGCCCACCGAGATCGCGTCGATGGCCCTTTCGAGGCGCTCGATGTGCCGCCGCATCTCGTCGTACCAGATCGCCAGCTTCCATCCGAAGGTAGTGGGCTCGCTCTGCACCCCGTGGGTGCGGGCCACGCAGAGGGTATCCTTGTGCTCAAGGGCCCGTTTCCCGATGGTCTCCCGCAGCTTCTTCGCCCCATCGAGGAGCATCAGCCCCGC